>CAYYBJ010000057.1:0-6538 GCA_964470325.1 uncultured Candidatus Nitrosotenuis sp.
CCCCATGCATAGAGCTTGCAAACTCTGTAGATGGAAATGTTCTAGTCGTTGATTCTGAGTTACAAACAGACACGACAATTGTCTTGTTTAGTGTGGTTGAAACTGATAAAGTAACACAAATTCCACCACAGTTTGCAACAAGTCCGATTTGTGTACTGTCAGGAGTAGGACCACACACAGCAGACTATGCACAAGCACAAGAAATTAGTCCAGTCATCAATCCAAGTGGACAAATGGGATTTGAATTCCAATGCTCTCTAATTGAAGCAGACACCTTTAAGGTAAGTTATGCATTAATTGAGACGCAAAGACAATAACCACTTTTTTCTTTTTTTCAAGTATTGGATTTTAACAACCAAATTTCTTTGCCCAAGACTCTGTAGCAAATTCGCTTGTTGTACAATACTGTGTCAGAATATCTGCATGATTGTTTTCTAGCAAAGCCGAATTAAGATTTGTGTTTGAACAGGTCGCTTTGGCAACCATTCTACCATATTTGTCGATTCTTTGGCCATCGTCTTGGTCTATTGATATGGTAGAGCCTACAGGACATAAATTGCTGGTAAATGATGTGGCCGCTGAAAACCCAGATTCGTATTTTTCGGGTGTATCTACAAGAGATAATCTAATTCTGTATTGTTTTGTATCTATGGTGTCGCCATCAATAATCCTAGTTACAATATCTTTTTCACATAAAGCACTTCCAGAACATATGCTATCGGTCTTTACAGTGTCAGAGTCATTAATTTCTATTTTGACATTATTTACAATTGGCAGTTTTATTCTAGTCGTGTTAACATCCGGGATGGTTATTTGTGATGTGATAATTTCTGGCATTTCCATCTTGGGCTTGATAATTGAATTGGCATAACTAAGTGATGCACCTAATATGGTTATACCAATTATGATTAAAACCAAAGATATTATCTTGGTCTTCAACAATGATCTGATTTTGTAACTTTAGATAAAGAATTTGTAGTGCAAAAATACATACATTTTTTCATTATTTCGACTTAGTCGTAGATTTCATCCTCATCTTCTTGCATCTTCTTTTTGGGGTTTCTCAAAAATGCAAAAATGCCGCCTGCAATTGCAATGACTCCTGCTATCGCACCATAAATTATCCATTCTGGTAATTCTGTCTTTTTCTCTTCTATTGGTTGTGATACTTGAAATTCTATTGCTTCCGAGTCTTCAGTATATCCTTCTGCTGATGCCAAAATTTGTAATGATACTTTGGGCGCTTTTTGGGCGTTAAATTGTATGGTGGCAGAACCATCATCATTAGTCGTAATAACTTCGGGAGATATAGTGGAATCAGCAGACACAATTCGTATCGTGGCACCACCTACAGAATTGTCTTCTTCATCATCTACGTAAATTTTCATCTGTGTTGGCTGTTGTGGTATGATTGGCTCTGGAACACTACCGATGCTAATCTTTAGCTTTGTGACCAGTGTTTTTACCACAATATCTGATTTGGCGGCGACTATTCCTTTTCCAGTAGCAGTAAGTGTTGTCATGCCGTCTTTGATTGCTGATATTGGAAATTCTGCATATGACTTTCCTGCTGGGATGATCAATGCATCTTGTGCTTCTATTATTCCAAGCTCTGATGCTGCAACTTTGACCTGTAAATCATCTCCGAGAATTATTGGGTTTCCGTTAAAGTCGACAAGTTGAGCCACTCCGGCATACTCGTTATTTGCATTGAATTTCTTGTTTGGTATTATTAGCGCAAGTTGTGCGGTGGGATTTTTTACATAATTGCTTGTTACTTCCAAATCCATGTCTGCAGATTCCCCTACTGGTATTGTCTTGATTTCTATTACCTCGCTTTCTGTTTGAATTGCGTTACCTTGGAAATTCACATGCGCAAATGTTTTCCCTTTTTCTATTACAAGAATTTCATTAATTGGAGTTATTAGATATCTAATTTCGTTTTCAACTGATGTGGGCCTGCCTTTTTGATCAAGTGATATTACAAAGAAATCAAACTTGCCATTTTTATCAAATGATATGGCGTCTAGTCCAGTGGGTGAGAAAAGCATGGTTTGTTCTTGTTTTAGAGTGTTAATTATCTCAGTTGTTGTAGTAGCAGAGCCAATTCCTTTGATGGTAGATGATAACAATACTTGGCCAGTCTCTTGACCTGTCTGTATTATTGATGTGCCATGAGAAGCTGATGCGGTAATTCTACCAACTTCATTTATCCGTAATAACAAGTCATTACTTGTTATCATGTTTATTCGCTGCTCAGAGCCTACAGAATCATAGTTTTCATTGATCAAAATTGGATAGAATTCTTGCTCTTTCTTTTCAGTTGCGGTATTCTCTGTGGTTTGAATGGTTTCAGTTGTGGTTGTAGATTCTTCTACATCTTCGGCTTTGTCTATCATTATTCCCATTTGGTAAACCGCTATTGACTGTGACTTGGTTGGAATTTTGTCTAGTGTAAATACTTGAAGTGTCTTGTTTTCAGCAAGTGGGTTGTTAGTGGTAATTGGTTTGACTGTTTCTATAGTATCTACTGCAACTCCAAGTCCCTTTGTTGCGGCACCAATCGATATTGTCTGATTTTCTTTGAAAAAGTCTAATCTTGGAGTGAATCTATAGCTGAATTCTCCCTTTCTTATTATGCCGTTGATGCTCTCTTCCTCGATTTTTCTATCGATTTGATTGTTAATTGATATGTCATCTGAGAAGAATTCGACTTTGACATCATCTTGTGCCAAAGTTGGTAGCCCATCAGAATCAATCAAAGTTACAAGTATTTCTACATCGCGCTTTAATGTGGCTGGCATTCTTTCTGGAAATATGTTAACTGATAACGATGCTGGCAATGATGATGAAATCTTGATTTGTTTTGCTTCATCAAAACCCAACCTGTCAGATGTTGCTCTCAAAAATGCATTTCCAACTTTGTCTTTGGTTTGTATTGTTCCCCAAGTATAGCTGTCACCTTTCTTTATGGTTGGTTCTGCAATCTCGATGTTGATCAAACTGTCTTCATATTCCATTGAAATTGGAATATCAAACGGCGCCTGTGTAATTTTGCCTTCAGAGTTTATCAGATAAAATGAAAATGGCATTTGCGAGTTTACATTCATTTCACCTGATGCTAAGTTGATGACTAGTCTTAGATTATTTTCTGTAAAGTCTTGCTCGCCAATGATTAATTCGGCAAAATTAGCATGGTCATTATGAGTGGCAAAAATCTGTGCCTTTCCCTTTATCCCATGTGTGTTTACTTGGAATGTAGCGAATTCTTGCCCTGTAGGTAATGTAATTGAATCAATGACTGATGCTATTTCGGGGTTGGATGACTTTAGGGTGATTGTCAGGTCACTTGGAGCAGTAATTGGGTTTCCCGCCTTGTTTTCAAACCAAACATAGCCAATTTGATGCTCTGCTTGTGTTTGTTCTATTTTTGATGGTGCAAATCCAATTTTGAGTGAAAGGTTGGATTTTTCAGATTGAGCAGAAACAAGAGTAATGTTTCCTGTAATTAAAATCAGAACTGATACTATAATCAAAAAGGCTTTTTCAGAGGTGCTTGTTGTCATTTTTTGCCTCCATAAAAGAAAAAGAGAGGATTACCCACTCTGCTGTCCTGTGACTACTGTGCCGACAAATACCGCACCATTGGTAGTGGTAATCTTGAATTGCGCATCTCGACCAATCTTCATGTTTTCACCTAACTTCATGACTACGGTTACGGTTTGACCTGGCTGAATGTCTCCTACTTGTGAAGTAGAGAACAGATCCGTTGCACCTCCGCTTAACAATATCTTGTAGACATTGTTGCCCGCAGCAAATGCTCCTGGAAGATAGCTGTATTGTGCACCGCCTAGTCTGACCTCGCTCAGAGTTACTGCTTGAACGCTATCATTTTTCAGATATGCAGCAACATATTCTCCAGTGTTTTTGAGATTGTCTGCAGTACCTGCTGATAATGCCATAGGAACTCCGTTGTGATCAAACAGACCAGTTGCAATGTCTCTTCCATCATAACCGATCACCTTGAGTGACTCGATGTTTGGTCTTCCACTCAGTTGTGATGAACTAAAGAAGTTTTGTGAATATGCAAAGACAATTGCTCCACCTACTACTGCTATTGCAACTAGCAACAGTGTAGCAATGACTGGGGCTACCCCTCTGTGTGAATGAAGTTGTCGATTGTTGATGTATGTATTCATTATGTGATGTTTGGATTGGCGTGCTGTTAAGGCAAGTGTTGTGCGGAAATCACAACAGCTGGATATATCTAATTCAGAATTATTGTCAAATTTCTATTTCTGATTATGCCATAAAAATATCTGGCCTTTTGCTTTGCTTTTTTCTAACTTTCAACTGATACTAGTACAGAATTAGTTGTTCTAATTTTTTAATATAAAATTAAATCCGGATTGTGATTAAGCCACGTTTTTTATCATATCGAAACAATCTGCCTGAACCATAGCCAAGCGATAACCTGATGCCTAAATATGTGCCATCTACACTCATCGCCTAATATTCAATCATGCATACTGTTAAGGCAAATGCTGTTCAGGAATCACAGCATTTCTAGTTCCAAAAGAATTGGTCCAAACCAGTTTGTTTTGGCTTGCCAATCATACTATCAAAATCCAAGTCCATTGATGATGTAATTTGGTCTAATGTGGATTCCATGAATTCCATGTATTTCTCAGAATCAATCTCGTCTGGGCGCGCCATTTCTACTGGCTTTACGCCTGGTTTGTTGAGAATTTTTACATACGATATAATGTCGCCGCGCTTTATTTCACGTTGTTGTTCCAATAATTTAGCTGCACGAATATGCTGTGGAACTGTCTTGTCGTATTCTGAAGGGGCTTTACTAATCATGACATTGAACGCCAGTTCTGGAATTGGGATTTTTCTTTCCTTTACCTTGGTTGCACATGAGGAAATCTTTTGGCTAATCTCTTTTTTTGCCACCTCAAAATCTTGCGCAGTTTGGACTTTTGATAGTGAATCTAGTACCTCAAAGAACAAATTCCTAATGAATGGTGGAGTATGTGATTTTTTTCCAGTCAAACCCTTAACATCAACCTTGCCTTCTTTTGTCACACCAAGATAGTTTTTCTTTCTACCACTTAACACAACATAACGGTATTCCTTATCAATTTCCAGATCTACTCCTTGTTCTTTTTTGGTGTCTTCAATTACACGTTGGATTTGCTCTGTGGTTGGATTTTTGACGAATAATGAATCGGTGTTGTGCAGCAATACATTTCCTATTCCTCCACAAAAATGATGATTTGTAGTTTCCAGATCATACACAAATCCATTGATAGTAAACTTCTCAATTTTCTTGATGACATTGGATATTTTTATTCGCGAATCTAACTTGTCATTTATTATTCTCAGCCTGCAAACATTTTGCTTGTCTTTTCTCATCTGTAATGAGTATTCTATTTTTAGCTGCTCTAGTATTGCTACAATTCCTGCCAAGACGCTTTTGTGGATTTGATCCAGTATTATGAGGCCATTTTTGTCAGTGTGACCATCTCCATCCAGAATGCCTCTGATGAATGCCTTTTTTGTTGCAACACTTGTGTTTAGTATTTGCTGAGGCACACATTTTTCGTTACCTCGATAACATTGTTCCCTGAAATAATTCCCAAACAATTTGTGACTTCTTTTCGGAACAAGACCGTATCTAGAGGAGATTTTTCGGATATCGATAATTGTTGTTTCCAATGCCAAGTGTTTTTGAATTATTTTTTGTGCTCTCTGGAGTAGTTTTTTATCAGAGTGTACTATTCTCCAGGAATATTTTGTGTTGGTTTCATACTTGTATGAATTACATGTTCCTTCTGCAATAAAAAAGCCAAAGAGCCATCCGAGATCAGATGCAACATCTGTCTTTGATACTGCTTTGAATGGAACTAGGTTGATTTCATCGCCAACTTTAAGATCAGAGGGCCTGATCTCCTTGTCGTTTACGATTAGGCTGTGATCTTCGGTGCACTCGACAAATCCTTTTCTTGTAAGGATTCTGTATCCTCTTTTCCTAACTTTGTGTCGGTAAACGTATTTGATTTTGGAAAATCCTTTCTCGGTTAAAACATCAATGTCTCCAAATTTGTCATATCTAGTACTTTTGACTGTCTGCGGCATCAGGGATTCTATTGGAATAATGTCGACGTTTCCATCCTTTCTTCTAATTGTGATTGGAGTGTCTGGCAATACACTATCGCCATACAATACCTCGATTCCGTTTGCCTGGCATTTTTTAATAGTCTCCATGATGATGTATCGTCCAACTGCGGTTGTAGCTTCTGCGGCTGGAAGAAAATACAATGGAAATATTTCGGCACCCATTACACCATAGCTGGCATTGAGAATTACTTTGAGCGCTTGGCTGACTACGGTATATTGCTCTTTTTGTTCTAGTGTTTTTGCTTTTTTTGCCAAAGACTTGTAATAGTTTACGCGCAAGTCACGAAGCGAACCAATTAGCAGACTTTCGAGAGCGCGCTCGTCTATACGAATCCACCCCAGCAGGCCGAGT
>CAYYBJ010000058.1:0-6465 GCA_964470325.1 uncultured Candidatus Nitrosotenuis sp.
CCTCGCTTGATGAAATCGATGACATTATTCCCAAAAAAGTAGTCGAAAAAGGCTTTACAATTAATGACAAGTCATTTGATGTTGCAGAACGAAGTCAAACCATACCTACAACTATTCTTAGAACTGGGCAACTTGTAAATGTCAAAATAATGACATATGAGAATTCAGGCGCTACTTATCTTAGAGATGTTTCACTATCAATAGGCAATTTTGAGGATGACAGGAACAAAAGCATGCTTGCTACAACGTCTTTTCAACAACCATTCACTGGATTGTTAAACAGACCTCTAGCCTCAAGTTCTGATGTGTCCCAGACAACAAGCGTGGATGACCCTACTGGACTGCTCAAAGATGTCAAAATCACTGCCTCAGAAGTTGATTCGTATAGAACAAAAATAGAAATGTCGTTTAAGATACAAAGACCACTTGATACTTCAGACATCATAATCCAGACAATGGATGCAAAAAGACATACTGGCTATAATGTGCTGTATGATGCAATCAAGGTTGATGGTAAAGACATTACTGAAAAGCCAGCTCCACCGGTAAAAATGCCGCCTCCACCTCCACTAAAGCAAATACAAAAGAAAGTACCACTGCAAAAGGTAGAGTGTAGAGATGGCTATGAAAAAGTAACTAGAAACAATGGCGCTATAGCATGTGTATCTACATACACTGCTGATATGCTGAGAAGTATGGGCCACGCATTCTAGTCGATTTTGATTTCTTTTCCCTGTTTTGATTCCTGAGAATCTAGCTTTTGCAGCTCGCCTTGGAGGAATTTTCTGTATTTTGACATTTCCTCCCTGGTCATTTTAGATACATTAGACGACAATAGTGTGCCCATCATGTTCATTCGCTCAATTAGATCCATTGCAACAAATCTTCCTATGTTTTTGACCCGCATCAAAACATCAAGCTGATTTTTTATCACTTGGTTTATCTTTTCTAGGTCTTCAGATGTAGCCCTACCTTTTTTTGTGATTTGGTATTTTCCATCTTTAGTTTCTTCAACTAGTCCTTCGTCCAATAGTCTGCCCAAAAGTGGATAGATCAATCCAGGTGATGGCTTCCACATTCCTTCGCTTTGTGCTTCTGCAGAATCAATGATTTCTTTGCCTGTGTGTGGTTTTGTGGATAATAACTCTAGAATGTAATATCTGGAGAATCCTCGGGGAATTGAGCTGCCAACTCGCTGAAACCACTCTGTAACCATCACTAGTGATATCACTAGCGATAAATATAAGGATTAGGCGCAAAATCTGGCAGATTTCTTTTGAATACATATTTATCCGATTTTCGGAGGTTTAATAGCAGATGGTTGATTCTATCGAATATGATCTGATTATTGTCGGATCGGGTCTTGCAGGCCTCAGGGCAGCAATAGAAGCAGCAAAGACAAGCTCAAATCTAAAGATAGGAGTAATATCCAAAGTTCAAGTAATGCGTTCTCACTCGGTTTCTGCCGAGGGTGGAACAGCTGCAGTACTCTTTGAGGAAGAAGGAGACAGCATTGAATCTCATATTTATGATACTGTTAAGGGAAGCGATTTTTTGGCAGACCAAGATGTTGCAGAACGACTCTGCAAGGAAATGCCAAAAGAAGTCTACCAGCTGGAACACTGGGGAATGCCTTGGTCTAGGCGAAAGGATGGGCGCATTGGCCAGAGGTATTTTGGAGGCTATAGCTTTCCTCGTGCTACATATGCGTCAGACAAGGTCGGATTCTTTGAGATGCAGACACTATACGATACATGTCTGAAATTTGACAATATCTCATTTCTCAATGAATGGTTTGTCACTGCAATAATTCACGACGGACAACAGTTCATGGGAGTTACTGCAATAGAACTTTCCAGCGGCACATTTTACACAATTCACGCAAAGGCAATGATTATTGCGACAGGCGGTGCCGGAAGAATTTACTCATTTTCTACATATGCTCTTTCATCAACTCCTGACGGCCTTGACATGGCATATCGAGCAGGCCTTGCACTAAAGGACATGGAGTTCGTCCAATTCCACCCTACTGGAATCTTGCCATCAGGCATACTAATTACCGAAGGCGCACGAGGTGAAGGCGGCTATCTGCTAAACAAGGATGGAGAGCGATTTATGAAAGACTATGCACCATCAAAAATGGAGCTTGCTCCACGTGATATTGTATCTAGGGCTATAATGAGTGAGATTCGTGCAGGGCGCGGATTCAAGCACGAAACCGGCGTTGACTGTATGAAGCTTGACTTGCGACATGTGGGTGATGCAATAATTAGAGAGAAGCTAGGTGCAATAAGAGAAATATCTATCAAGTTTTCCGGAATTGACCCATCACAAGAACCCCTAGACATTAGACCAGTATGCCATTACATGATGGGTGGAATCCACACCAACATTGATGGAGCAACAGAACTCAAGGGAGTTTGGGCTGCAGGAGAGGCAGCATGCAATTCAGTCCATGGTGCAAACAGACTGGGTGCAAACTCTACATCAGAATGCATTGTCTGGGGTAAAGTTACTGGAAAAATTGCAGCAGAATATGCACTAAACACAAAATCCGGTTCTCAATTTCCTCATCATCTAGTTACATTAGAAGAAAAACGAATCTATGATGGAATATTTCGTGGACAGGGAGAATACAATCCATATGAAATACGACAAGAGCTAACTGATATTATGAATGACAAGGCCTACGTATACAGAACAGAATCTGATCTGGTGGAAGGCCTAAAGAAGCTACGGGAGATCCGAGCAAGAACTTGGAAACATGTAGATGACAAGGCAAAGGAATACAACACAAACTTTTCCAACGTAATGGAGATAGACTCGATGTTTAGAGTGGCCGAAGTGGTACTGATTGGTGCAATCAACCGTCGCGAGTCTCGAGGCGCACACTCTAGACTTGACTATCCAAGCAGGGATGATGCAAACTTTTTACACCACACACTTGCCTACTATGATCCAAAAGAGCCAATAATGAAAAAACATCCAGTAACCATAACTAGATACCAGCCAGTGGAGAGAAAATACTGATGAAACGAAACGACAACCGAGAAGGAATCAAAGGCATGGCAAACCCAGGCCGATATGGGATAGAGCGCTTTGCGTATTGGCTAATGAGAATCACAGGCCTAGGCCTTCTTGCATATTTGATTGGCCATGTTTATGAGACAAGCAACATTGTAAATGGAAAAACAGCATGGGATAATTTCCTTAGCCTCACTCAAACCACAGAAGGACATGTAGTTCTTACTCTAGTAATTGGCATGTGTGTATTTCATACTGCAAATGGAATCAGAGTTATGCTTGGACACGGTGGATATGGAGTTGGAAAGCCTGCACGACCTGACTATCCATACACACCAGCATCTCAGAACAACATGCACAAGCTTTGCATTTACGCATCAATTGGTCTTGCAGCACTTGCCATGATGTATGGTATGTCTGTATTGTTTGGTGAATAAAATGCGCGAAAGCACAATAATGAAAATCCATTATGGGACTGCCCTTGCAGCCGTAGTTCTAGTTGCAGTACATGTTTTGTTTAGGGTAACAATGATGAACTATGAAGATTCACTTGCATACGAAAATGTCCTTGCAAACTACAAGTATCTTCCATATGCAATAATGTTAGAGCTGATACTGGTGCTGTTGTCAGTGCATGGATTCAATGGATTGCGTGTTATACTATTAGAGCTAAAGCAGGGACGATCATATGAAAAAGCAGTGACATACGGATGCATTGCAGGAATGGCAGGACTGATAGCATATGGTTCAAGGACTATATTGATGGCAAGCATGGGGATGACGTAAATGAGCGAGGCAACACTAGCAGAAGAACAATCATCAACTGAGGTCTCCTCATCAAAAACAGTAACACTGCGAATAGCGAAATTCAATCCAGAACACGACTCTGGCCAACAATTTGTTGATTTCAAGGTGCCATACGAGAGATGGACTACAGTACTTGATGCAGTGCTAGACGTAAAAAAACACCTAGATCATTCTGTAGCGGTTAGATATTCATGCAGGCAGGCATCATGCGGTTCTTGCGGAATGAAGATTAATGGCAGGCCAAGACTGGCATGCTTTACGAAAATTTCCGAGCTAAATTCGGATGTAGTAACTGTAGAGCCAATGAACAACTATCCAATTGTCAGGGACTTGGTGGTAAAACTCGATAAAATGTTTAAGAATCACAAAAAGATGCAGCCATATGTAATCCGTGACGACTCGGAAGTCACCGCACCCACCAAGGAATTCAACCAAACCCCAGAACAGCTAGAAGAATACATCCAGTTTGCAAACTGCATCAAATGCGGTCTGTGCAATTCCGCATGTCCTACTATGGCAACAGACTCGTCATTTTTGGGCCCACAGGCGCTAGGCCAGGCGTATCGCTATGTTGCAGACAATCGTGACAAGGGAAAGGACTCGCGACTCAAAATCATAGATGACTCCCATGGAATCTGGAGATGTCACTTTGCTGGCTCTTGCAGCCAGGTTTGTCCAAAGGGTGTGGATCCTGCAATGGGAATTCAACTGTTACGCGGATATTTGTTGGGATTTAGAAAATAACTACGCAGCCTTTTTTGGGTTTGGACTGTTGTTTACCTGATTGTTGATTGCCTCTGCCATGAAATGATTAGAGACATTTACCTTGACATCATCTACTCCGTCTAATTTCAGCAAATGATCATGAATGTCTTGGCAAATCTTGAATCCAAAGACTGCTGGGCAAAACGGACTGGTGAGGTGCAAGTCTACTTTGACCTCAGATCCTGCAATGTCTACATTGTCTACTAGTTCTAGATCAGTAATTGATGTGTTTATTTCTGGATCAACTATTCCGGATAACTCATCAAAGATTTTTCGTCTGAGCTCTTGTAGGTCTTGTGACACAAACGGCAAATCATCTATGCTATATATAACCATTATAACCTCTAGTTGGGAATGTATCGGTCTCGATTAGACAAGAATCTTGACAAGCACACACTGGACTATGTCTCATCAATTTCGGATGATTCTGAGATTGCAATCTATGATATCATTGGCAGTCAGGCTCATTCCATAATGTTGTATGAAAATAAAATCCTCAGCAAATCCGAAGTAAAAAAAATTCTTGTTGCTTTGGAAAAACTAAAAAAAGAAAATCTAGCGTCAAAGTCTTCTGCCGAAGACATTCATGAGCTAATCGAAGCTATGGTGATACAAAAGACGGGCCTAGACGTAGGAGGAAAAATGCATACTGCTCGATCTCGAAACGACCAAGTTGCCCTGGATTTACGCATGAAAATACGCGATGATATCAACACAATTTGTAGTTGTATATTGGATATGGTGGAGACTCTGATCTTGCTTGCAGAAAAACATACCTTGACTGCAATGCCTCTGTATACTCATTTGCAACAGGCACAAATTGGCACATTTTCGCATTTTTTGGTATCATACTCAGATGCCTTGTTACGTGACTTTGAGCGACTATATGACACATTTGAACGAGTTAACCATTCTCCATTGGGTGCAGGACCTGTTGGCGGAACATCCCTTCCGATTAATCGAAACAGCACAGCCAAAATGCTTGGATTCTCAGGTGTTGTGGAAAACTCGATTGATGCTACATCCAATCGGGACGTGGTAGCGGAATATGTGGGAAATGTTGCAATACTGATGACTAATTTGTCCCGAATAGCAGAAGATCTGGTGATATGGTCAACATCAGAGTTTTCGTTTGTGGAGCTGTCTGACCAATTCTCATCGCCATCCAGCGTAATGCCGCAAAAGAAAAATCCGGACATTTTGGAGCTAACCAGAGGCAAGACAGCCCGAGTAATTGGGAATCTGGTTGCCATATTGTCTAATCTTAAGGGCTTGGCTTCTGGATATGGGCGAGACTTGCAGGAAATCAAACCCTCGGTGTTTTTGAGCTCGCGCACAGCAATATCTGCACTCGTGGTTCTCAACTCCATGTTTGCAACACTAAAGGTCAACAAGCAAAAAATGAATCAGATAGCGGATTCTGGATATCTGTCTGCATTGGACATTGCAGAGGCCCTTGTCAAGGAAGGCCTGCCGTTTAGGACTGCTCATAAAATTGTGGGTAGACTAGTCCAAATTGCGCACGAATCCAAAATCTCACTCTCAGAACTTACTGCATCAGAGGTAGCAGGTTCTGTGTCTGGTAAAGAGTTTGATGCCAAAAAGCTAGGCAAAATCATATCATCAATTAATGCCAAATCTTCGCTCAAAAACCGATCTTCGCTTGGCTCTGCAGGAATTTCTGAGCAAAACCGACTGATTGCAAAACGCAAATCCAAGATACGGCAATACCAGAAAAATGTGACAAAACGCAGCGCACAGATAACATCTGCAATCCAAAAACTGGCTTTACAAGTAAAATCATTGAGTAGATAGCGGGTTCGCGGGGATTCGGACCCCGGACAGCCGGATTAAAAGTCCGGTACTCTA
>CAYYBJ010000059.1:0-6397 GCA_964470325.1 uncultured Candidatus Nitrosotenuis sp.
TAGATGCTATGGTAAAGTACAGGTCGTCTCGCCACCTACACACAACAGGATAGCGGCTAATTGAGGTGTGGCCATTTTTGACAAAAAATGATTCTACTTGCTTCCAGGCTTCAGTATAGTCAAATCGCTTGGATGTTGGAGGATTGCCAATGAATGAATAAGTGTCATCAGAATGATCAGGGCACGCATGTCTTGCAGAATCCAAAGTCCAAAAAAACCTCTTGCAAACTGTACATGACTTTCTTGCAAAGCCCTGCTCTTGGAATAATCTGATTTTGTAGTATCGCTCAGGTTCAGCAGAAAACTTGATAAGAATCTCGTCCTTGTTCATTCTGAAGAAAACTCTGGCTGACTAATATTAAGAATTACCGTTTAGGATCAATTAAATACGTAAGTTTTACAATTTGATTAAATGTTCGGCCGAAAACCAAAACAACTCCAAGAAGGCAGCTACATCTTTGCATCAAAGCCAGACGGACAATACACTAACGTCATTTTTGGCGCAATAACTGGAATTGACGGAGACAAAATCGGTGTCAGCGGCCTCATAGTAAACATGGCAGGCCTCAAAAACAAAGTCTCACAAGGAAAGGCAGGCCCACGCTCAGAAGAAATTCTAAAAAGCCCAACCCCAGAAAATTGCATCCTAGGTTTTGTATATAGAACAGAACATGATACATTCAACGATACTCTGAGCATTAAAGAAAACAATGTGATTGAAATCTCTGAGAAATCATTCTATGTTTTAGATGGCTGGATTCGCGAGTCATTACCGGAGCTAATCAACAATGTGTTATCGCTTCCAGAAGGCCAAGAGCGAGACCAGGCAAAAAGAATAGTAAAACAAAGAATGGACACACTATATGACAAGAATCTAAAGCAGAACCTTTATTCTGTTTGCAGAAGCCTCAAAATCCTAAACTAGACGTAGTTTTATATTATCCCCAAAAAAAGTCACGATACAATGGAATACGTTTATGCTGCATTAATTTTGCACAAACTAAAGAAGGAAATTAACGAAGCTAACGTTAGTAGTGTTATCAAAGCAGCAGGCGCAGAAGTAAGTGATGCCCAAGTAAAGGCACTGGTTTCTGCACTAGCTGATGTAAACATTGAAGAAGCAATAAAGGCAGCTCCAGTTGCAGTTGCCGCAACTGCTCCAGCAACAGGCGGTTCAGCACCAGCAGCTGAAGCAAAGAAAGAAGAAGCTCCAGCAGGCAAATCTGAAGAGCAAGCAATGGAAGGCCTCGCTTCACTATTCGGTTAATTCCACAAAATTTTCATTTTTACCTTTATCTAGCACAACCTACCATACGGTATAGTGGCAGACACACCATTTCTGTTTCTGATCTATGTCTTTGATCTTTTTGGTACAATGGCCTTTGCCGTTACTGGTGCATTCAAGGCAATAGAACACAAGTCCGACATTGTCGGGATTCTGATTCTATCTATTATTACTGGCGTAGCAGGCGGAACCATCCGAGATATCGTCATTGGAAGGTTTCCCCCAAATTCAATTGCAGATCCTCTCTATGTTGGGATTAGTGTAGCGTCCGGTGTTGCCCTGTTCTTTTTGTATCCGTACCTCAAAAAGCACTGGAATCTATTTCTCAAATTTGACGCAATTGGCCTGGGCGTATTCTCTATCACTGGAGCAACTTTTGCGTACCATATTTTCGGGTTGAATTTTTTGGCAATCACATTTGCAGGAATACTCACAGCAGTTGGTGGTGGAATATTACGCGATGTCTTTGTAAATGAGGTGCCGTTTATTTTCGTAAAAGAGCTATATGTTACTGCAAGCTTTGTTGGAGTGATTGTCTTCTATGGCTTGCTGGTCGCAGAAATTCCGCTATATCTGGCATCGATACTTGGAATTATAGTTACCACAATACTAAGGCTAGCAGCCATGAAATACAACTGGAATTTGCCTAGGGCTAGAGAAAAATAATTTTTTTACACTGGAGTATAGCCTTTTGCCTTTGATGCAACAGACTGGGCTTGGGCATTTGCCTTTTGCAATACTGCCTCTTTGGTATCTTCTGTAACATAGCCAGCTTCTATTGCAACGGATCGTGAGCCGTGGGCTGCCTTTGCCAAGACTTGCTTGATGTTGTCCTTTGTGATGTATCCTGCCTCTATAGACAGTGAGACTGCCTCTTGGTGTGCTTGTGCAAATAGACCTCTGTATGATTCTAAATCAATTACTAGTTCTTCTCGCCTGTACTGGATTCCTTCCTCTAATGCTGCATCAAGCAAGACTCCTGCCTCAACTGACTTGATGTCTAGCTTTTGCAGGAGGGTTGCTAATTTATCAGGAATTGGCTGACCCTTCTTGACTGGGGTAGAATCCTTGAGAATCCAAATTGTTCCTTGGTCGATTTTGGTTGGGATGCCTGCTTCCTTGAATTCAGTAAGCATTGGACCTGGGGCAATGCCTGTGTTCTTTGCTGGAACGTTGATGTCTACACTTGCAATGTCTCCGCCACGGCCGAACATCATGATTTTGTTCTTGCCCAAAAGTACATTGAGTTTGAATGGTGACATGTTTGTAAACATCAAAACGCACTGACCAGTCAAGGCTTCTGCCATCTTTGCAATGCCTGGAATGTTTAGTTTTGCAAGTGCTTTTTGTGCAACTTTGTCTTTAATGCTGATGATTTCTACTTCTCCTAGGAATTTTTTTCTTAGTGGCAACATTTGTGATGAGCGGACCTTTTCCATTCGAACTAGTGCCGTGACTTTGTATTTTGTTGGAAGTTCTTGTAACTGCTGGTACATTTTTGTTTTCTTTGCAGGATATGTTGTTCTGTTCTCGTGCATTTACTTTCTCGCCTGCTGTACTTGTTTTATCGGCTTGCCCATTGATGTCTTGACTATTACACGTCGGATATTTTTATCGCCACTTGGAAGTTTTTTCTCAATTGCGTTTAGAACTGCATGAGCATTTGCTGCCAAGTCGCCATCATCCATTGTCTCATCACCAATCTTACATGACATGGATAAAGAATTCTTTACCTTGACTCTGATTGATGATCTAAATCTGTCCAGGAATGATTCGATTGGTGCGTTAAATGGAACTGGGATTGGCATTTTTCCTCTTGGACCCAAAAGCTGACCTAAGACCTTACCGACTGTGGTCATTAGTTGTGTGTCTGCTAAAAAGAAATCGTAATTGTTGATAAATTTGCGAGCCTCTCGCTTGTTTGCTGCAAGTGTGTTTATCTCATCGCCAGAAACAACTCTGTCCGCATTTGCACTCTTTGCCTTGAGGCCCATGTCTCCTCCAGCCATTACGCAAACGGTTGTTGGTTTGGTGAGCTTCTTTGGAAGCTGAATTGTCTCGTTCATGGCAAAGCCTTTCTTTACATCAATATCCTTTAGGATGACGTACATCTCCAAGGTCTGCTTGAACTTGCGTTCCTTGTCGCCTTCTTTGGCATCCTTGATCATTTTAGTTAATTCAGCTTCGTTGATCAACGAAACCCTTGCAAAAAGGCCTCTTTAAAATCGTTAGTGTTGCCAGCCGTGGTTTTTGGCAAAAATTGTAAAATTTTCTAATTTCCACGCATCACATTACATTATGTGCAATTTTTCACGCCTAAACCTACGTTTATTAACATCAAACCGACACTTTTGAAAACATTGCATAAACTAGATGATCTTGACATGAAGCTTCTATACGAGCTTACTCGTGATGGAAGCATTTCTGTTCCAAATCTATCCAAGAAAATGGGAATCAACGCATCCGTTCTATACTCTAGAATAAAGCGCCTCACAAAAAAGAAACTAATCAAAAAGTTCACCATTCTAGTAGATGAGGCCCAGCTGGGAATTGGAGTCAAGGCAACTATAGGAATCAACCGAGATCCCAAGCTAAAGGATGCAATTCACAAGCAACTTCTCCAAACCCCAGAAATCGTATCTATATCTGAAGTAACCGGGCGATTTGATATCATGGTCTCTGTTCACGCAGAAAACCTAGAAGAGCTGCACACCATAGTGATAGAAAAGATAGGCAAGATAGAAGGTATACAAAGCACAGAAACCTTCGTAGAACTGCAAAAAACGGACAAAGAGCCGTCGTATCTAGTATCTAAATAATTTACTTTAATTTATCGTCGTATTTTCCCGCGTTTACGTCTGCAGCAAATTCTTTAGGACTTTTGCCCTCGATTTTAATTCCCAAAGAAACACAGGTTCCTGCAACTTCTTTGGCAACTGATTTTATTGTGGTTGCGTATGATGATTCGAGTTTTGCTTTTGCAACTTTGACGATTGAATCTACCTTGATGTCGCCAACCCAAGTTGAACCGCTCGTTCCAGAACCCTTCTGAATTCCTGCCTCTTTTAGAAGCAATGCAGATGCAGATGGAATGCCTACTGTGACTTCCCATTTTTTGGTCTTGGTATCAACTGATACTGTGACTGGGACCTTCATTCCCTCAAAGTCAGCGGTTTTGTCGTTGATGGCCTTGATTATCTCCATGATGTTTACGCCTAGCGGTCCCAATGCTGGGCCTAATGGCGGACCTGCAGATGCTCCTCCGCCTGTTACTAGTGCAGAAACTGTTTGTGTATCGGCCATGTTTGTGCTCTTTTAGATGACGATTTAATCCTTCCTAAGCAGATGTGGATATTTTCAGATAGTTCGAGTCCACAGTTACTGGTAGTTGGTATGGAGCATCAAGCAAGATTACTGTTGCCTCTTGTTTGTCATTGTCTACTCTAGTTACTGTTGCCTTCATGCCTTTGAATGGACCACCGATGATTTCGACTATGTTGTCCACCGCTATGTTTGGAGCATTACTCTTTGTAACTAGATATCCTTCAATATCTTTGAATTCCATTTCTCCACGCAATTGTCCGCGGATGTGTCTGATTCCTTGTAAAGAGTTGAATGCCGAGTTTGCGTCCTTTGCCTCAACTACGATGTATCCTTTGAGATTATCCACTAGTAAAACAGAATACAGATTGATCTGGCCGTTGTTGATCTTGCTTTGGAGCAGATTCATGACTACTTTTTCTTGACCTCCAGTGGTCCTTATTGCAAAAAGATGAGTTTTGGTTTCTTGAGACAATTCCATCTAGCCGAACCTGAACACCGAAAATACAAACTGAATTATAAATCCAATCGCCCCGATACCTCCAATTCCCAACAGGACTAGCCTTAGGTGTTGCATATAGTCCTCCTTGTCGGACTTTTTGGCAAGCTTCATGGTGTTTGCCATGTCTTTGAAGGTTTTACTCAGGTTCATTGGTGGAGTTTAATATGGTGTCCTTATATTTTTTGGGACATGGAACTCCTAGTAGCATACGAGCAGGACCCAGCAGGTCACAACATGGCAAAGTTCCTATCAAGAGACATGACACAGGACGGCGACGTCTTTATGGGCAAAAACTTTGATTTGGCAATAATTCCTAGTCCCGCGATTTCTGCTGATTGGCTGGAGCAAAAGTATCATTATGGCGGATTTGTCTTTTTATCAAAACACGCTGCCCAATCCGGTGATCTAGCACTTACATGCCACAGTACTGGAAATTTCTCCGGTGCCCAGTTTGGAGGAAATGAACGCCAAGTGGCAATACCTCATCCGCATCTGCAAAAAGCCTACATGCAAAAGCTAAACCAAAACAAGGCTTCTTTTTCCGACTTTCAGATAATAATAGAGGCAACTCATCATGGACCGACTGCGCTATCAAAGCCCACGATATTTATTGAAATTGGCACCACAGAAAAACAATGGACTGATGAATCATTATGCAATTCCGTGGCAAGCCTAGTTCTGCAAACAATGTCGGAGCCAATCAAAAAATCACCAGTCGCAATCTGCTTTGGCAGCACCCATTATCCAGAAAAGTTCACAGAAGAACTGCTCCACGGCACACATGCATTAGGAACAGTCATGCCAAAACACACACTGGAATTCCTAGATGAACAATTATTCTCACACATTTTGTCGCAAAACAAGGAAGCAAAGACTGCATTGCTTGACTGGGCAGGCCTAGGACCTCATAAACAAAAAGTACTTGACTTGCTTAGCACCACATCGCTTCAAGTGATCAGACTCTGAACAAGCTGGACAAACAAGTTTACGAGAAATTACTCAAAGTACCAAAGGGCAAAGTCACCACCTATGGCGAGCTTGCCCGCGCAGTGGGATTAGAAAACGGCCAGCGAGTGATAGGCCAAATTATGAATCGCAATCCCTTTCCTGTTGTCATACCATGTCATAGGGTAGTCAAGTCCGATGGCAAAATTGGAGGCTATTTCTACGGAGAAAAGGTCAAGACAAAGATGCTATCTGACGAAGGCGTTAAAGTCACTGGTGGCAAAATTAAGGATTGGGAAAAAACAATCTTTAGGTTCTAGACTTTCTGTGCTCTTTAATTTCCT
>CAYYBJ010000060.1:0-6385 GCA_964470325.1 uncultured Candidatus Nitrosotenuis sp.
AGACCATGGATTCACTATGGCCTCACAAGCAACGACCTAGTTGACACCAGCACGTCAATGCAGATGAGAGACGCTCTATCCATCATAGAGCCAAAAGTTGCAAGACTAGGTTTGCTTTTGGCAAAAAAGGCAACAGAGCACAGAGAGGTTCCCGCAGTAGGTAGAACACACGGCCAACATGCAAGCATTATTTCATTTGGATTAAAGTTTGCCAACTGGGCATCAGAGATGGCAAAACACGTAGAAAGAATTGAAGAAATAAAGAAAAGAATTCTGATTTGCAAAACTCTTGGCGTAGTAGGCACCGGCTCACTAATGGGTGCAAAAGCAATCGAGGTTCAAAAACGAGTAGCAAAAAGGCTAGGACTCTTCCCAGCTGAAGTCACAACACAGATCATTCCACGAGAGCGATATGCAGAATATGTCTTTCAGCTGGCACTAATTGGCAGTACGCTAGAAAAGATTTCAATCGAAATTAGAAACCTGCAGAGAACCGAGATTGCCGAAGTAGCAGAGCACTTCAAGGAAGGCCAAATGGGAAGCAGTGCAGTGCCGGTAAAGAGAAATCCAATCAAAAGCGAGAGAATCTCTTCATTATCAAAATTATTACGCAGTCAGATGAGCGCATCATTTGAAAACATTCCCCTATGGCATGAGCGCGACTTGTCAAATTCAGCAAATGAGCGATTCACCATTCCAATGTGTTCGATTTTGCTTGATGAGATGCTAGAGACCATGATTCGAATAATTGACAAACTCCGCGTAAATACAGAGAGAATCGAGCAAAACCTCTATGTCACAAAAGGCCAGATCTTTGCAGAGTTTGTCCTAGAGGCATTAATCAAAAAAGGAGTTCCAAGATTTGTCGCATACCGAGATGTTCAGCGAGTTGCGTTTGAAGCACATGACAAGGGAATTGATTATTCTGATGCGATAAAAAATGACGATGCGATTTCAGCCAAGCTGACAGAGAGTGAGATAGATGAAATATTCACGCCGCAGAGCCACTTGGGTGCAGCACCTCAAATAATTACAAACGTAAAAAATACAGTTAATCGAATCTGCAAAAAATTTATCTAGACTTTAGCAAGGCTTTGTGAATCATAGAGCCATATTGTAATGCCTTTTTTCTTGCATTTGCAGACAATTCAGGTACGCCTACTAAAAGTGCCAGCTTGCGTATGATATGCTTTCGCTGCAGATCATGTTCGTCTGTGATTTTCTGATCTATTGGAATGGTTTTTGCATATTTGATAAAATCCTCAGATAATAACGGTTGTACTATTTTGACGCCAAATTCAGAGCAGATCTTGTTTACTGCCCTCATCATCTTGATTTCATTGTCTAGCTTGGCATCCATTAGAGCCACCACTGCACCATTTCCTTGCTTTATTGTGTCACGATATCCATTATAGCCACAAAACAGCTCATCAATTCCATTTGCTGTCACTACAGCATCTAATCCAAGGCTTTGCGCAAGTTTGGATACGTGATAAAACGCAATACTGTTCTCATTCCAGGACAGATTCTCAGTGTCTATAATAGTACGGATTTTTTTTGATATGGAATCAAACTTGATAGGATCTATCTCTAAAATATGATGAGATAATTTGAGAAATTCATTTACCTGTTTTGCAAATTTTATGTCATGCGAATCTGCAAATCCTATTGTCAGTAATACAACATCATAATGCATGTCGTGACATAATTTAGCAATCAATGTACTGTCCACACCACCAGAAAATGCAATTCCAATTTTCTTGTTTGGCACTGTTTGCGTTATTGCAGATTGGATTTTTTCCAGTAATGCATCAAGGTTCATGTTTTTGCAGATATATCTCCCATACAAAGAAGTTACTATCTGACAAAGACTATATGATATCACACCATAATGATGCCAATGTCACTATCAGATGAGCAAATCAAAAATGAATTAAAATCACTAAATGGCTGGACGGTAAAAAACGGAAAACTGCACAAGGACTTTACATTCTCTGATTTTACAGAGGCGTTCTCATTTATGACCAAGATAGCACTCCATGCAGAAAAGAAAAGCCATCACCCAGAATGGTTCAATGTGTACAATCGAGTCTCAATAGACCTGATGACCCATGATGCTGGAGGAATCACAACAAATGATGTCGAGCTTGCAAAGTTCATCGAGTCTATAGCCTAGGCACAAAAGCTCTATTGAATATATAGGCACAAAAACAAGGCAATTTGCAAATGACACTAACCAATTCTACCATACTAGATTCGGATTTTAGATACATTGACAAAAATGGCACCCTGCTCAAGTCAAGAACAGAACTGTCCATTGCACAGATGCTGTCATTTCTTGGTACATCATACGAATACCAACACAAGCTAACACTATCAAGTGGAAAAACCGTATCAGTTGATTTCAAAACAAGTGATGGAAAACTAATTGAGGTAATTGATTCTGAATCCGACATTACAAAATACAAGGAGATAAAATCCGACAACCATACCATCATGGCAATAGGCCACCCCCAGTTTGCTGCAAAGCTCAAAGAGCTAGAAGAAATTGTATTCTATGACACCAAGGATGCCCAGTCTGGCTCTATTTTCATAGAGGACCCATCGTTTGCGTTTGATTATGCGCATATTTTACCACTCGTAGAAAAATGCTCTATTCTGCACGGCCACACATCTACCGTACTAGTAGAGCTAGTTGGAGACATGAAGAATAATTTGCTAATTGATTTTGGCGAGGCAAAAAAGATCATCAAAGAGGTAATTGGAATCTTGGATCACAAGTTTTTCATCAACAGAAAATACCTCAAAACAGAAGACCAATCGCACTACAGAATATCATTTGAGGGACCAAAGGGAATGTTTGACATGCAAGTACCAAAACATACTACATTTCTCCTAGAGGGAGAAGCAACAGTGGAAAACCTATCCACTGAGATAATCAAGCTACTAGTGCCCAAGCTTCCAAAAAACATTGAAGCCGTAGGTGTATATATTTACGAAGGATACAACAAGGGCGCACACCTAATTTCCAAGATTTCCAAATACTAACCATGGAACCAAAGATCAAAGAGACCGCATGGAATCCAGAGCTGGAAGCCAAGATTCTCAAGCAGTGGGTCGATTCCGGCCTGTACGATTTTGTGCCTGAAAACAAGAATTTTGTCATAGATACGCCTCCACCATACCCATCTGGTAGGCCATGGCACATTGGAGCTGCAGCCCATTATTCCCAGATAGACATGATTGCTAGAACCGCACGAATGAATGGAAACCATGTGTACTTTCCAATTGGAATTGACAGAAACGGACTGCCAGTAGAACTGTACACCGAAAAAAAGCACAACATTCGAATGCAGGAAACGGAGCGAAGCAAATTCCTGGAATTGTGTAAGAACTCACTTGACGACCTAGAAGCAGAAATGCTCCAAATAATGAAGAGCCTTGGCTTGTCTGGAAACTTTACAAACTATTACAGAACAGATTCCGAGGAATATCGAATCCTGACGCAATCAACATTTATCGAACTATGGAAGCGAGGAACAATCTACAAGGCGACTCGCCCAAACAACTACGACTGGGTTTCCGGAACCACAATAGCTGATGCAGAGATCCAGTACCAAGACATTCCAACCAAGCTAGTATACATGAAATTCAAAATCAAAAACTCTGACAGAGAGATAATCATAGCTAGTACAAGACCAGAACTACTATGTGCATGTCAGACAGTAATAGTAAATCCAGATGATTCCAGATACCAAGATGTAATTGGAAATCAAATAATTGTACCTTTGATAAACAGAGAGGTCACAATACGAACCCATCACTCTGCACAAATGGAGTTTGGTTCCGGCGCAGTGATGGTTTGCTCGTATGGTGACCAAAACGACGTTGCATTATTCCGAGAAATGAAGCTGCAAGAAATTGTTGCAATTGGAATGAATGGTTTGATGACAGAGGCTGCCGGAAAATATACAGGCCTCAAAGTAAAGCAGGCAAGAAACCAGATTATCGAAGACCTCCAAAATGCAGGCCTAGTAGAGAAAATTGAGGAAATTACACACAGAACGCCAGTCTCAGAGCGCAGCAAAATCCCAATTGAAATCATACCCATGGAGGAATATTACGTAAAGCAGATGGATTCCATCGAAAAGATTCGAGAGATTGGACAAAAGATCACATTCTATCCAGACATGCACAAACAAATTCTGATGAACTGGCTGGATTCCATTTCTATAGACTGGCCAATTTCTAGAAGACGATACTATGGAACAGAGATCCCAATTTGGTACTGCAAGGCCTGCTCAGAGCCACACGTTCCAACTCCTGGAAAATACTACAAGCCATGGTCAGACCCTGCACCGTTTGACAAGTGTACAAAATGTGGCGCAAGAGAGTTTGTCGGAGAAACCAGAACATTTGATACTTGGATGGATTCTTCGGTATCACCATTATTCATATCAAAATACAACAAGGATTCGGAATTTTTCAAAAAGACATATCCTGCAACTCTGAGACCACAGGCAAAAGACATTGTCCGCACCTGGTTGTACTATACCATACTGCGATGCGAACAGCTGACTGGTGCCAGTCCATGGTCAGAGGCCTGGATAATGGGGTATGGCCTAGACGAAAAGGGAATGAAAATGTCAAAGAGTAAGGGCAATGCAGTGGATCCACTGCCAATAATTGAGAAATTTGGCGCAGACACTTTTCGATTCTGGAGTGCATCCGAAATTAACCATGGTTATGACTTTAGATGCTCTGAGCAGAAAATAGAGGCAACCAAGAAGTTTTTGTCCAAGCTTTGGAACGTATCCAGATTCATTTCCAGCTATGAGACAATACAAAAGGCAACACCCACTGCAACAGACAGATGGATTCTATCTGAGCTAGACCGAGTCGTCTCAGAATGCCAAAAAGGCTATTTGGAATACAACTTTTTTGTGCCTGCAATAGCAATACGAGAGTTCACCTGGAACCTCTTTGCAGCCCATTACATCGAGATGGTAAAGGCTCGTGCATATGGAGAAGGATTTACAGAAGATGAGAAAAATGCTGCAATCTACACTCTACACAAAGTATTATCTACAATTCTGGTATTGCTTGCACCAATCTCGCCATTTAGCACTGATTATCTGTGGCAGGAACTATATTCCAAAGAGACAATCCACAAGCAAAAGCATCCAAAGCCGGAAAACTTGGAAGACATGAGCAAATACACCAAAGAGATAGAAGAATTCAATTCCAAGGTTTGGAATGAAAAGAAATCAAAGGGACTATCACTCAAAGATACAATATCAATAGAAATTCCAGAATCACTCAAACAGTTTGCAAAGGATTTGATTCCAATGCATAGAATTCAATAATTGAGTTTGGGATTGTGGGATTAATCGTGTCCAGCTTGTGGTTCCACATTATTCTAGATAATATGGACCTGTAGGTTTATGTTCATAAACATACTAAACAGATCTATGTATGAACTGCAACATCATTAAAATTGAAAATTAGAGGAATTTTGTAACATCGACGATATTTTGTTGTCGTTTTATTTTTGTTGGAAGCTTTACGAGTTTATCTGACGAGAGTCCTTTTGTACTAATAGATATGCAGTATTCTTCACCACGGAAGTTTACATGAGTTACAACTGCATTCTTTATTTCAGATATTTGGTTCAGATCCTCCACAATTATTGAATCCATAGAATGATCTTTATCATTACATTTTGCAAGGAATATCGAACTCTTCATCATACGGCGACCATCTCAAAAATAGTATTAAACCTTATCTTTGGCTTATTATTCATTGGATACACTAACAGACTATCAAATCTAAACATTGTTCTAATTTTGTGAATTAAGTTTAAAAATACGTTGTTATTCGATACAGAAGAATTAGTCAGGGTTTGATGGATTGATATCAGGATTCCTTTACCAATCTTTTCTCTAGATCTTGAACAAATTTCTTAATTAGAGACTTCCCATGTTCGTTAAGTGCTTTTGGACCTTTCTCAATTATTTTTTGATTTACTATTTTTTTAATTTCTTTTTCAGTTTTTTCATCATCCCATGGTGCTCCGACTTTATTAAAAGCAAGTTTCAATCTTTCTGACCACTTACCTTTATTGCTTGTAAATAAACGAATATTTTTTAGATCAACGCCATATTTGCTAATGATCTCGTCCGAGTACACACTTAAATCAATCAAGTCTTCCATCTCCGTTTCATCATAGCCGGGAATTGAAGCCACAGTTACATCTTTACCACCTAATAACGATTCACTTTGTATATTTTGGAACGCTTGTTTGCCGGTTGCATCGTAATCAAGGAAAACATGTATGTCACATAGAAGTTGCTGATATAACGTTACTTTGTACGGTAGGTTATTT
>CAYYBJ010000061.1:0-6373 GCA_964470325.1 uncultured Candidatus Nitrosotenuis sp.
ACGAGTGCCAAAGCAAACTGCAGACAAGGCAAGACTTGCAATAGAACGAATGCTTGCTATTAGCTAGACTTCTAAGCTAAAGTCTATTGCTTTGGCGGAATTTGTAATGCTGCCAACTGATATCATGTCCACACCGGTCTTTGCAAATTCTCTAATGTTTTGTACATTGATCCCACCAGATGCTTCTAGGCGAATGTTTTTTCGCAACTTCATTTTTTCTAACTGCACAATGGTTTTTCTTATCATCTGTGGAGTAAAGTTATCCAGCATTATTATTGGAGCGCCCAATGATGCGGCAAGAATTGCATCTGAAAATGTATCGACTTCGACTTCAAAGACTTTGGCCCTTTTCTTTGCACGCTTGATCAATTCTACAATAGAACCTTCTAATGCAATGTGATTGTCCTTTATCATTATCATGTCTGATAGTGTGACTCGATGTTTTTTCCCCCCGCCGATTTCTACTGCTTCCTTGTCAAAATAACGCAAGCCAGGAGCGGTCTTTCTGGTAGAATAAAGGTCTGTTTTTTTGCTGACTTTTTTTATTTGCTTTACTAGTTGGTTCGTCGCAGTTGCAATTCCGCTCATTCTGGATAGGAGGTTTAGCGCGGTTCTCTCGCAGCTAAGAATTGCTCTTGCAGGACCTGAGATTACAAGTATTGTCTGATTTGCCTTTATTGGCTGACCATCCTTGCGAGCTATTTGCACGCGACAATGCTTGCTTGCAAAAATATCTCTGACATGTTTTGTCCCTGCAATAATGCCATCTTGTCTTGCAATTATTGTTGCAGTGATTTTTCTATTTGATAATATGGAACTGGTTACATCGCCCAAATTGATGTCTTCTGCTAAAAACTTGGCAAGCTCTTTTTTTGTATTCAATTATTCAATGTGGTCTTGTGCCTAAATAGAACCTTTTCTATGTCGGTTTTGGCTGTACAATGTTTTCATGCTTGCTAATGCTATCCCACTCGGATTTTCTTGGAATCTTGATTGTGAATGTAGTCCCTTTTCCAACTGTACTAGATACTGTTATTGTACCACCATGTTGCTCTATGATGTTCTTGCAGCTAGACAAGCCAAGACCAGTTCCTATCTGTTTTGTTGTAAATAATGGCTCAAAGATCTTGGGCAATACATCTTGCGATATGCCCAAACCTGTATCTGATACCTTAACTATAACATTATCTGAATCTTGGACGTCATCAAATATTCCTATGCTGACAATACCGTTTTTTGTCTCGATTGCCTGTATTGCATTCATTATCAAATTGACAAACACAATTTCCAGCTTTTCTGGGTCACAGAAAATCTCTCTGTCATTTTGTGGAAGATGGATTTCAACATTTTCTGGCGTAACTATTCTTTCTACTACGTCTTGCAATATCACACATAATGAATAATCTTTCTTTTTGAGTGGGGACATTCTGACATAATCCATTATGTCCTCTAGCTGATGTGACATTCGATAAATCGCCCTGTCTAACCTTGCCCACTGCTCTCGTGTTTTTTCATCTAGTCCCGAATCTAACTTTAACTTCAAAATCTGTGATGTGCTCTGTATAATGCTCAATGGGTTTCGCAGATCATGCGCAATTCTTGCGGAAAGATTTCCTATTGCAGAGAGTCTCTCTGATTTTAAGAGTTCCTGAGTCTTGCGTAAAATCTCAATCTGCAAATTGTCACGTTGTCTTGTCAACTCGTCTTGTGTTTCTTCCAGTTTTGCCATGTTGTCTTGGAGCTTTGCATTTAGTTCTTCTGCCTTTTCCTTGGATGCTTTAAGTTCGTGTATTTTGGTAAGTAATACTTTGGTTAGCTCTTCACTAGAGAATTCCTTTATGAAAAAATAGGGACTGTTATCCGACAATGCTACTTGGAATTCTATTTGTTTTCACTAAGAGGATATGTGTGTTTTATTCAAACAAAATAATTTTTATGCGATTTTTAGTGCGTATTTGCCTTTTTGGGTAATTCCCAAAGTCTTGGCAATGTGAGAGTTCTGTGGGTCTCCAATTAGGACAACGCCGGTCCAGTCTGGGGTAAGATCGGATGATTTACAAACTGGGCAAACCTTTCCAGAAAAAATACATTTGCATTTTCTGCAAGCCATTTCTTTGACCATTATTTTTTCACTTCAACTGGTTTCTTTTCTTTCTTTTCAGTTTCTCCGCCATCTTTGCCGGATTTCTTTATCTCTTCTGCAATCCATTCCTCTGCACCTAAAAATGGTTGTCTGCATGTGATTCCAATTTTGCCCATGGTTGCTGCCTTGCCCAAAGACACTGCAGTAATTCTGGAGCGCAGTGTAGAGCCGACCTTTAGCGTTCGATTGCTCTGCTTTGCAATTATCATGCCGGATTTCACATCAGATTGTAAATAATCATCCATTACTTGGGATAGATGCAAGAGTGCATCGGTTGGACCAATTCTAACAAATGCGCCAAAATCTGTAATGTCCACAATTTCTCCTAGGACAATTTCCTGGAGTTTTGGAGTAAATGTTAATGCCTCAAATTCAACTCTGTGATATGTTCCACCATCACCTGCAATCATTTTTCCCATCTCGTCTACTTTGGCATCTAAAATCATGATGATGTATCCAAGTTCTGCGTTGATCATGGATTCGTATTTTTCCTTGAGAATAGCTACTGCTGCCTTTTTGAGCGATGCTCCAAACATGCTTGGAGGGATCCTAACAACATCCTCTAGGGTTGATATAGAAAACAACTGTGCGAAACTCCATGCGTAGAATTTATGAATCTTTGGGTAACTTTGCAATAATTTTTGCGAATCTTGGTAGGCTGGTATTGATTATTGTGTGATTTTTGTATTGATTGGTTTTTGATTTGGCAAAAAATAATTTCTAATTAGGAACCCTAATCTGTAATTATCTGCAAAATAATTCGCTGTTTTGAAAATCGACCTATCTTTAAATAATGTAAATCAAATTTTTTGTGCATGGTTAGCATTGACCAAGTTCTCACCAAACTTGCTACTGTAATTGATCCTGACCTCAAAAAGGACATTGTCTCAATGGGAATGATCAAGGATTTGGAATTAAACGAAGGAAATCTCAAATTTACTCTGGAATTAACCACACCGGCATGTCCGTTCAATGACCAAATAGAGCAAGACGTTCGCCGTGCAGTGGGTGAGCTGGATGGAATCAAAAATTCCGACATCAAAGTTACTGCCAAAGTCATGGAGGGAAGAGCACTTGATGCAGATGAGGCAATGGGCTCTGTCAAAAATATCGTCGGTGTTGCAAGTGGCAAGGGCGGTGTTGGCAAGTCTACTGTTTCTTTGAATTTGGCACTTGCATTGGCACAATCTGGTGCAAAGGTTGGACTGCTTGATGCCGACATCTACGGTCCTAGCATTCCATTGATGCTTGGAATGCAAAAGGCGTTCATGGAAGTCGATAACAACAAGCTCCAGCCAGCGGAGATGAATGGCATCAAAGTTGTGTCATTTGGTTTCTTTGCAGAACAAGAACACCAGGCAGCAATCTATCGAGGCCCAATCATTTCTGGAATACTAAAACAATTTCTAGTTGACACCAACTGGTCAAATCTTGATTATCTGATCGTGGACTTGCCGCCAGGAACAGGTGACATTCCACTAACATTGGCGCAAACAATTCCTATCACTGGAATACTGGTTGTGACAACACCGCAAGACGTTGCGTCAAATGTCGCAACCAAAGCAATTGGCATGTTCAACAAGCTAAATGTTCCGATCATTGGCGTAATAGAAAACATGAGCTATTTTGTTTGCCCGAAATGTAGTGATAGACATTACATCTTTGGCGAAGGCGGAGCAAAACGAATCAGCGAAAAATTCAACATTCCATTCATTGGGGAGATTCCGCTCAACTCTGGTATAATGGAAGGCTCGGACAAGGGCAAGCCAGTGATTTTGTCGCACCCGACATCGCCTTCTGCTGAGGCAATTCGAGCCTCTGCAAAGAATGTCGCAGCCCAATGCAGTATTTTGGCAGCCAAGCTAAAAGAAGAAATGCAAGGCGCAACTGCATAATACCATTGAAATTACCAGACTCTTTGCGTGATGAACTAAAGACTCCACTCGGGTTTTTACTCAAAGACACCACCAAAGAAAACATTTCAAGACAAATTCCAAAAAATTCGTACATCATAACTGTAGGGGACGCAACAACTGAGAAAATGTTGGCATTTGGGCTTGTGCCATCATTGCAAATAGTTGATGGCTATGAAAAGCGAGGAAAAAGAATCCCTCCACAAAGCGCTGCAACAAAATTCTACTGTGATAATCCGGCGGCACAAATCACACAATCTAGCATTGATACCATAAAGCAAGCATTTTTGACAAAACCGCCAGTCCAAATTCTGGTAACTGGCGAAGAAGACTTGCTTGTGATTCCTGTCTGTGTCTATGCACCTGACAATTCAGTCGTATTGTACGGCCAGCCAAACGAAGGCCTGGTAATTGTACAAATAACACAAGAAATTAGAAATAAAACAAAAAATCTACTGGATCGTATGATCTAGGGGTATGATGAGACGGTGGCTGTATGAATCATGATTATACACTAAAAACTCTGACCCTTTAATCTCAAAGTATAGATTATTCCTGATTTGGTATTATGTAATGACAAAGAATTTCTGGCATGACATTGAAACTGGAATAGACATTCCGGAAATAATCAATGTTGTAGTTGAAATCCCAAAGGGATCGCAAAACAAGTACGAATATGACAAAAAGCACAACATGATAAAACTGGACCGAGTCTTGTTCTCACCATTTCACTATCCAGGCGACTATGGAATCATACCTCAGACATTATCTGATGATGGTGACCCACTAGATGCTCTGGTGTTGGTGACAAATCCAACATTTCCAGGAATACTAATTGAGTGCAGGCCAATAGGCCTGCTCAAGCTAAAGGACCAAGGCCAATCCGACGACAAGATAATCTGTGTGTCTACTACCGATCCAAGATATCTTAACACCAAGGACATATCGAACATTGAAGAGCACCACCTCAAGGAGATGGCGCACTTTTTCCAAGTGTACAAGGACTTGGAGGGAAAAAAAGTCGAGGTCTTGGGCTGGGATTCCGCAGACACTGCCAAGACAGTAATCATAGATGCGGTAAAAAACTACAAAAAAATCCTATCCAAGTATTAGATCTTGCACCATTTTTTGCACAAGAATTGACACTGTATGATTTAGTTCCATTCCAAAAACCATAGCAATGCATCTAGATGACGATCTACGATTGAGTATTTTGGAAAAATCTGGGATCTATTCCAACAGGCTCTCAATTCCAGAACCCAAAGTTCTCATGACATCAAAAGAAGTATTAGAGATGCCAAAAGAAATGACCATGGGACGGCGAACTACTGCCTACAAGTATTATGGAGTTTCCTACATGCAACACAGCCTGATTTTTATCAATGTAAAAAAGATCCCAAACGAAAAGGCACTAGATGATACCATAGCACACGAACTAGTGCATCAAAGATTTCCGTATCTGTCACATGGAAGGCGATTCAACAAGCTAGTGCGCCAAGTTTTGCGAGGCAAAACATTTCCACCGTACAAAAAGAGAAAGTCCTGATCTTTTCCTTTATGGTTTATATGCCGTAATTTTAGGCAGGCAGTTATATCATGGAGCTGCAACTAGAACAACTAATTCCTATAATTGCATCCATTGCCTCTTTTGCAGTAGCAGCAGGCTTTGCTGCTTGGGTAACAAAGCAAAATCCGGGCACAAAAGAAATGACAGATATCTCAGATGCAGTAAAAGTAGGAGCTGCTGCCTTTCTTAGACGAGAACTCAAAATTATACTCCCAATAGCAATCGGACTTTCTATAATAATTGGCTATTTCATTGGTTATTCAAACGGTATTGCGTTTGCAGTAGGCGCAGCACTTTCTGCAGTTGCAGGAATCATTTCACTAAAAATCACAGTCAAAGCTGCAGTTAGAGCGGCAAACGCAACCGGAAGTGGCTTGGGCAAGACATTTGCCTTGGCATTTAGGGGTGGTGCAACAGTGGGTCTTGCAGTACCAGCAATGGCGTTACTGGCACTAGCAATTTTGTTCATGGTCTTTCCAGACCCAATCACCATAGCTGGTGTTGGAATTGGTGCTAGCCTTATTGCATTATTCATCAGAATTGGCGGTGGAATCTTTACCAAGGCAGCCGACATGGGTGCAGACCTAGTAGGCAAAGTAGAGGCAAACATTCCAGAGGATGACCCAAGAAATCCAGCAACCATTGCTGATAATGTAGGTGATAATGTAGGTGATGCTGCTGGAATGGGCTCTGATGTATACGAATCATACATTGTTACAATTCTGGCATCTATTCTAATTGGCGCACTAA
>CAYYBJ010000062.1:0-6371 GCA_964470325.1 uncultured Candidatus Nitrosotenuis sp.
ATATTGTTTGGATGTACCATCTTGTATTCCTCGTAAATTCTTGAAGTGTGATTGAACTCTGAATTCATAACGTAGCTCAAATACACGATTGCCGCGCAGACATACCTGAAATGGGGTGTTGCACGACTCATTATCTCCATTATTCTATCATTTTGCAGTTTGACAGATGCTAGATCAATGTGTTTTGTAGTTATTTTTTCGTTTTTGGCACCGGCAATTTCTGCGCCAACCCGTAAAAGATCAATCGCTCGCCTCGCATCGCCGTGTTCTTGTGAGCTCAACTTGGCACAGTGTTGCAATACTTCATCATCTATTTCATTAAAGGCTTCACTGGCACATGCTTGTAGAATCTCCAGTACCTCGTTGTATGCATATGCAGAAAAAAACACTTCGGTGTTGCCAATTCGAGAGCGCACCCGATCATCCAGCTCATATTCAGAGACAACATTATTTGATATTCCAACAATGCAAACTTGGTAATTTTTTTCTTTTTTTAGCTGCTCAATTAGAACAACCAGCTTGTACACAAAGTCAGACGGTTTGTTGCGCTTGTCATAAAAGATCATGTCAAATTCATCCAAAACCAAAACAATGACCTGTTTTTTTGCCTCCTGTAAATATGACGTAATTGCATCCTTGATTGCAGAAATTACTGAGCCAAGCCCCCTTGCACTTGGCAATGTTTCGGCTCCAAGTTCAGACAGAATCAGATTAGAGCATTCAAAGAGCGTTTTGGCACTCCTTAGATTTACAAAACAATATGCAATGTCATCTAAACTCTCACATACGAACCTCACAAGCGTGGATTTACCAGAACCACTCCTCCCATACACTGATACAAATGGTGGAATCGTCCCCTGTCGATATGCAGCCAAAAACCTGACCAGATTCTCCACCTGCTCTTTTCGTCCAATGATGTTTTTTGGCGTACGCAGGCTGTCAAGGGCAGCCTTGTTCTTGAATATGCTGTTTTCCCTGTCTATCTTACTCACAATGGCATCAATGTCTGATTTTTTCAATTTTTCCCACCATTCACAATAATTCTGAGAATTTTCCCATTATGCCCCATTATTTGTCCATTTTTACTCGTCAAATTGCCCATATTTTCCACAGTTTTTTCACGATTTCCACTGGAAACGCATGTATATATCATGCTAGACAGTTTTTGAATTTTATCAAATCTAGTGTTTTGGATGCGAGCAGAGCTCAGTTAAGACTCCGCTCATGGATTTTGGATGAATAAATGTGATTTTTGTTCCCTCAGAGCCTGGGCGAACTTTACCTAGGAACTGGATTCCACACCCTTCCATTCTCTGGTATTCCGATTCAATATCTTCTGTAGCTAGCGCCATGTGGTGTAGACCTTCACCTTTTTTCTCTAGAAATTTCTTAATTGGGCTATCATCACGAATTGGCTGCATTAGTTCAATTCTTCCATTTTCCAGTTTAATTATAGCAAGCTTGACTCCTTCTGATTCTACTGTCTCATAGACAATTTTTTCAACACCTAGTGCATTTTGGTATTGTTTTGCTGCCGCCATTACATCATTTACTGCAATCGCAATGTGGTCTATTTTCATCTAGAATACCTCCTTTGGTCGGTATTCTCCAAATACCTCTCTGAATGTATTGCTTATTTCACCAGTCGTAGCATATGATTTTACAGCATCTAGGATAAACGGCATTAGGTTTTCGTCCTTTTCTGCAGCAGACTGCATCTTGGATAATGCATATTGAACTTTTTTGCTGTCTCGCTCGGATCGTAGTTTTTTGAGTGCTGCCCTTTGCTTTTTCTCCACAGTATCATCTATACGAAGTAGTTCTTGTTTTGCCTCTTTTTCATCAGAGAATTTGTTTACTCCAACTAGGACTCGCTCGCCAGAATCGACTTCTTTTTTAAGGCGGTACGCGTTTTGTCTAATTTCGGACTGGAAGAATCCCTTTTCTATTGCCTTTAGTGCTCCGCCCATTTTCTCTATTTGCTTGAGGTATTTACGCACGCCTGCCTCTATCTCATCGCAGAGATACTCTAGATAGTACGAGCCAGCCATGGGGTCTACTGTCTTTGTTATGCCGGATTCATGAGCCACAATCTGTTGTGTTCGAAGTGCAATTTTTGCAGATTCGGCAGTAGGCAATGCCAGTGCTTCATCCCTAGAATTTGTGTGAAGTGACTGCGTTCCTCCAAGCACTGCCGCCATTGTCTGTATTGCCACTCGCACAATGTTGTTGTCTGGTTGTTGTGCAGTCAGTGACTCACCACTTGTCTGTGTGTGGAATTTTAGCTGTAATGACTTTGGATCCTTTGCGTGGAATTTTTCTTTGAGAATTTCTGCATAGATTTTTCTTGCCACACGGAATTTGGCAATCTCTTCGAAAAATTCTATTGTGCAGCAGAAAAAGAAAGACAGTCTTGGCGCAAAGTCATCTATTTTGAGCCCTCTGTCAAGACAGGTCTGAATGTACGCAATTGCATTTGCCAGTGTAAATGCGACTTCTTGTGTTGCAGTAGAGCCAGCCTCCCTCATATGATAGCCAGAAATTGAAACTGGATACCATTGAGGGACATGTTTTGCGCAATAACCAATCATGTCTCCAATTAGTCTCATTGATGGCTGTGGTGGATAGATGTACGTGTTTCTTGCAATGTATTCTTTGAGAATATCATTTTGTGTTGTACCTCGTAATTCAGTACTTGCAAACCCTTGTGATTCACCTACTGCGATGTAATATGCCAATAATGTTGATGCCGTAGAGTTGATAGTCATAGAAGAGCTGACCTTGCCAAGAGGAATCCCATCAAATGCAGTAAGCATGTCTTTGAGTGAGGATATTGATACACCTACCTTTCCTACCTCACCTTCTGCCTGTGGTGCGTCGGCGTCATGACCTATCTGGGTTGGAAGATCAAATGCCATTGATAATCCAGTCTGTCCCTTTTCTAGCATGAACTTGAAGCGCTCATTTGTCTGCTTGGCGTCGCCAAATCCAGAATACTGACGCATAGTCCAGAATCTCTCCCGGTACATTTCTCCGTGGATTCCTCTTGTGAACGGGTATTTGCCTGGCTCTTCTTTTGCTCTCTTTTTTGTACCATAATAAACACGAGATACTGGAAAATTAGAATCGGTTAGAATCTCTTTTGGTTTTTGTTGTTCTTTTTGCGCCATTATAATCACTTGATCATTCCTGCAGATATTTTATCTGCTGCTTCAAACGGGTCTATCTCCTTTGATTGAAGTTTTTTTAGGTATTTGGAATAGTTTTTGTCAGATTCCAACAATGCATCAATTCTTAGTCTAACATTATTTAAAACAATATCTTTGAGCTCAACTTCTAGTCGTCTTGCGTCGTGTTCCTTTTTGGTTTTCTGCTTTTGCATCATCATTTCCTTTAGTTTTTTTGCAAAATCATCAATTCCCTTGTTTTTTGTAACAGAAGTTTGCAGAATCATCGGATTTCGCTGTGTCACGCCGATAAACTCTTTGACGGATTCGAATAGCTGAGTTGCCCCATCCAGGTCAGACTTGTTAACAAGATAAATGTCCCCAATTTCTGTGAGACCCGCCTTGATTGTCTGGATACTATCGCCAGTATGAGGATTAAACACCACCACAGTAATGTCTGCAATGTTTGAAATCTCTACTTCAGTTTGACCTGCACCTACGCTTTCTATTATTATTGGATTAAATCCAGCATATTCCAATACGCGAATGCTGTTTCGAATGGAACGTGAGACAGCTCCTGTTGCACCTCGTGATGCTATGCTTCTAATGTATGTGCCAGAGTCGGTCGATTCTGTCATTCTTACTCTATCTCCCAAGATTGCCCCTCCTGTGACATGGCTTGTCGGATCTATTGCCAAAACCGCTGTCTTGAGTCCAAGTTTTTTGAGTGCGACTGAGGTCTTGTTGATTAGTGAGCTTTTGCCTGCTCCTGCAGGGCCAGTTATTCCAATTATAATAGATTTGCCAGATGTTTTGAATATTGATTTGATTAGCTTGCGTGCCTCTGCTTCATCGTTTTCAACAATAGAGATTGCTTTTGCAATTGCTCCACGCTTTCCTTTTTTTAGATCAGCAAGTAACAAACAAACTAGTTTTTGTCATCTACAATAAATTCTTGTTGCACTAGAGTTGTGTAAAGATCACACTACTAGATTTGCCAACATCATGTATGTCGGTTTTGACGCCAACTTTGCCAAATTCAGGATGATTCACGATTAATGTGATCGGAACCACCTTCCAGCCATATTGTGGCTCTTTCTCAAAAGGCACTATCAAAGTAAAGGTGTGGCCGTCAAAGGTTCTCTGAAATGATTGCTCCATTCCAAGAATCTCCAATACGACATTGGTTGTCTTTTGTGTCTTGTCAGAAAATGTGATTTCCACTAGTTTTTTTTCCGGATAGAACGTTCCATCTAAAAACAATAGATTTTCGTATTTTTGCTGCACAGAGATGCTTTGCGATATTGAAATTCCAATGCCAAATGCAATTATCGTGCCAATCGATGCCAGGATAATTTTTTTGTTCATCATGCAAACTCGGCACGTAACTGTTTGAGGAATTGAGAATGAATTCTGATTCTCTCTAGTGTTTGAGACAAAGTCATCTCAGTTCCAGGAGTCGGGTTTTTCTTGAAAAACCGTCTTATTTCACCTTCCATGGAAGAGTCCGCTACGGTGGAAATGCTAGATACGATCCTATTTAGTAGCGGGCTGCCCACTCCTACTTTGACTCGGAGTTTTTTCCAGTTTTTCTTTAGCCATGGCCACAGTATCTTTTTGCCGTAAGGATTTGAAGATATGCGCATAATTGGAATATGCATGTTTTGTGATCTGACTAGTTTTGATTGTGATAGGTCTAATGTTCTTTGCAACAACTTTGGATCTTTGAAGCTGGATAAGGCTCCAAGGAATCGAATTTTTTGCTCTTGAGAAGATGCAGTCTTGTATAGATGCAATAGTTTTGCATATGAGGTAGCACCACTCCATGCAGCAAGTGAGAACACTGCATCCTGAATATCAGGATTTAGTGAATCAGGTTTTTGCAGATATTGCTTGAATCTATTGTTTGCCTCGCACAATATTTCGTCATCATTCATTTTACCCAAGGCCGCAATGACAAAGCTACGCAACAATGCATTGGTGTGTGGTTCACCGGGTTGTACATCCCATCTAAGAACATCAAACATTTTGCGAAGATATTGATGCGCTATTTGTTGTATTTCTGGATTGTATTTTTCACCCAGAGTTCTGTGATATAATGCATAGAGATTGCCAGAGACATTTGATTGTGTTAGGTAGTCGTCTTCATTTTCATATGAGGATGTAAAATCAAGATAGTCACGTGTCTTGCCATCGCCAGATATACACAATGCAAACAGATCGTTTTGTATTGCCCATCGGTCAATGTGAGAAATGGATTTTTGTGAAATCATTTCCTTTAGATCATACATAAAATCCTGAGAATACCTTACTCGATAGAACCCATTCCTGCCGGGATTCACCAGAATTTGCTCAGACGTTACTGGAATAGATTGTTGTTTTTGCCTAAGGATTTTGCTTGTGGTTTTGCCATTGTCAATTATAGTTGCCGGTATTTCCCAGAGGCCTTTTTGTCTGCCTTTTTGTTCCAAAACAAATCGTTTCTGCGACAATATTATCCCAGAGTCTTGTTTTTGCACATCCACTAGAGGAAAGCCAGTTTGCTTTAGCCATGAATTTACCATGGAACGAACCGGCATTTTTGCTGCTTTGCCTATTTCATCCCAGAGGTCATTTCCTTGTGCATTTTTGTACGAGAATTTTTTCAGATATGCTCGAAGGCCTGCTCTAAAGTTCTTTTCTGTAACAAAGCTTTCTAGCATTCGTAGAACACACCCGCCCTTATCATATGATATGGCATCAAAAATTTCTCGAATTTCTGATGGCGAGTTTACCTTGACATCAATTGGATGGGATGAGTGTAGTGCATCGAGGCCCATTGCAGTGTTCATTGTGTCTTCTAAGAACTGATCCCAGAGTTTCCATTCAGGATAAAACTTGTCTACAAACTTTGTTGCCATAAATGTGGCAAAGGACTCATTTAGCCACAGATCGTTCCACCATTTCATGGTAACCAGATTACCAAACCACTGGTGTGCAAGCTCGTGTGATACAACTTCTGCAATGAATTGTTTTGTCTGTGTAGATGATGTTTTTTCATCAAATAGTAAAATGGCCTCTCTGAACGTTATTGCGCCCCAGTTTTCCATTGCACCTGACGCAAAGTCAGGCACAGCAATCAAGTCCAGTTTTGGTAAGGGATATTTTATTCCAAAATAATCTTCGTATGATTTTACAAGCTTTTTGCACAAATCCAATGCGAAT
>CAYYBJ010000063.1:0-6354 GCA_964470325.1 uncultured Candidatus Nitrosotenuis sp.
GGAAAAGAGCTTGGACAGCAAGTACGATTCTTCGGAATTGGAGGAATTTTTCACTCTGATGAGCTGCCAAACTATGGAATAGAGCAGGACTATGTGGATAAATTACGAACATTATTACAACTAGAAAAAAATGATGGCTTTATCATAATTGCAGGCCCAAAAGACAAGCTGGAATTTGCACTGAACGCTGTAATTAACAGAATCAAAGCTGCCAAAAGCGGAGTTCCTGCAGAAACCCGAGCTGCAACAAACACTGGTGAAACGGTATTTTTGAGGCCAAGGCCTGGCTCGTCACGAATGTATCCAGAGACAGACATTCCACCAGTACTGGTAAGCAGACAAGAATTAGAGTTTGCACAGAAAAACATTCCAAAATCATGGGATGAAACAATCTCGGAGCTGCAAAAAAAATACGGCCTTAACTTGCAGCTATCAGAGCAGATCTTTGACTCTGAATATATGGAATTATTTGAATCAATTTGCGCAAAATACCAAAACCCAAACTTTGTGGCATCTGTGTTATGCTCTACTATAACGAATCTGCAAAGGCAGGGACTAGACCAAGCACTGCTCAAGCCAGAACACATCGCAAGAACCTTTGAGTTGCTATCTGACGGCAAAATTGCAAAGGAATCAGTAGAAATAATCTTTGAGAACATAATGTCAAAGAAGATAAAGACTCCAGACGAATTTGTGCAAAACCAGTCTTCCTTTGGAGATAAAGAACTCGAAAAGTTCCTAGATGATCTTGTACAAAATAACATTGCCGTCATACAAAAACAAGGTACTCATTCTGCTGGAATGCTAATGGGCATGGCAATGAAGTCCCTTCGCGGCAAGGTCTCTGGCGAAAAAATAAGCAAATCTATAGAATCAAAAATTGCAAAAATATTAGAAAAATAAGAAAAATTAGTTTATTCTAACTTTCTTCTTCCTGTTCCTCTACCCATTGAAACGTAGCGACCCTTTGTAGAAGGTCTTTCGGTTTCTGGAGTATCACCAAGTTTTCTTTTTCCTGTTCCACGGCCAGACACAACATATTCGTCTGCTGCCTTTTCCTTCATTTTTTTCTGGTATTCCTTGAATTTTTCGCCAGCCCACTTTTCATCGTCAGCGTCTGCTTCTCTGCGTGATGTGCCCCTGCCGCCAACTTTAATGATTTTTCCCATTGGCAAACACTAGAACTAACTATGGTTTAAAGTTGTTCATAATTTCGGTTTAGTTTTATGATTTATGCGGGAGGTGGGATTTGAACCCACGAACTCCTAGGAGATAAGGATCTGAACCTTACGCCGTTGACCGGGCTTGGCGACTCCCGCAAACAAGGGTCTTTGTATCCAAAATAAAAGTCATTTATTAGCACCAAAACTAGTGGTCGTAATTGGAATTCAAAGAGATTTACTGCAACAATTGCAAAAAGACTCTAGGTCGGTATAATGTCAAATATTTTTCTGATGCCAAGATTGCAGAATTGATAAAATCAACACATACTGCTCATTATAGGAACGGCCATCAAATATCAGTAAGAAAGATCAGTAAATAATCTACTCAAAGGTTTGACCGAGTTTTTCGAGTAGTTCCTTTTGCTGCTTGTTTAGCTTGGTTGGAATATCTATTACTAATCTGACATACAAATCTCCTCGTCCTCTAGAGTTCATGTGCGGTAACCCCTTTCCCTTTAGCTTAGAAATGGTGTTTGGCTGTGTTCCTTCTTCTATTTTGAGCTTTTCTGGCTTTTCTAATGTCGGTATCTCGATTGTTTTACCAAGACATGCATCTACAATAGAGATCTTGGCGTCATAGAAAATGTCTGCTCCATCTCTTTTAAAATGCGGATGTGGTTGTACTCTGACCCTAATTACAAGGTCGCCACTTTGGCCATGTGATATTGATTCACCTTCTCCAGTTATGACATAATCACCATTGTCTATTCCTGCTGGAAGCTCAAATGAGAGATGTTTTGTTCCACGAACCTTGCCAGAACCCTTGCAACCAGAGCATGGCTTTGAGATGAATTTGCCCTCACCATGACACTTGGAGCATGGTTGCACTGTGACAAATGTGGAAAAACCCATGTTACGGGTGACTCTGATTTGGCCTTGTCCCCTACAGTTAGGACATGTTTCTGGTCGTGTCCCTGGTGTACAGCCAGAACCACTACAGTTCTTGCAGTCAATGTTCTTTTTGACATCGATCTCTAGCTTTTTTCCTCTAAAGACATCATCAAGTGATATAGAGACTTCGTGCAAGAGGTCTTGACCGCGCTGTCTTGAGAATCCGCCAAACCCACCACCTCTGCCAAACAATGACTCAAAGATAGAATCAAAGCCACCAGAACCGAAATTAGAAAATACCTCATCAAAGTTGCCGCGTGCCCCAGAGAAAATGTCTTCTGTTGAATATTTACCGTCGACCCCTGCGTGCCCATACTGGTCATAGAGTTTTTTCTTTTCAGGATCAGATAATACTGCATACGCCTCAGAGATTTCCTTGAAATGCTCTGCTGCTTCTGGAGATTTGTTCCTGTCAGGATGAAACTTTAGCGCAAGTTTGCGGTATTGGGATTTTATGGAATCTGCAGAATCAGATTTTGATACTCCTAATACTTCGTAATAGTCTCGTTTTGCAGACATTTCTTATTGTAATGAATTGATTAGTAAATTAGTTTGTGGAGCCCTGGTTCTGAGTGTTTTGCTCAGATGGGCCTGATTGTTGCTCTTGTTGTGGTGGTTGCTGGACGTTTTTGTATAGTTCTGTTGTGATTTGGTTGACTAGCGTTTTTAGTGCCTCTAGCTTTGGTTTGATCTCTTCTGGAGTTTTGTCCAAGACTTCTTTGAGTTCCTTGACAGATTCTGAGATTTTGATTCCTTGTTCTTGTGTTAGCTTGTCCTTGAGATCTTGAGTGAGTAGTTTTTCAGTGGTATAGACAAAACTTTCTGCCTCGTTTTTAATATCAACTGATTCTTTTTTCTTTTTGTCTTCATCGGCAAACTTTTCTGCATCTTGTTTTAGCTTGTCAATTTCTTCCTTTGATAGTTTGGTGCCTGCCTGAATTGTAATCTTTGCTTCCTTTGATGTGCCAAGATCTTTGGCTGTGACATTGATGATTCCGTTTGCGTCAATGTCGAACTTTACTTCAATTTGTGGAATTCCTCGTGGTGCTGGTGGAATTCCTGCCAGGTTAAAGCTGCCCAGCGAAACATTGTCTGCTGCCATTGGTCGCTCGCCCTGCACTACATGAATGGTAACTGCTGTTTGGTTGTCAGCTGCTGTTGTGAATACCTTAGTTTTTGACGTTGGAATTGTTGTGTTTCTCTCAATTAGTGGCTCTCGCAGACCACCCAGCGTTTCAACACCCAAGGTCAATGGGGTTACATCAAGCAATACAATATCGCTAGTCACATCGCCTGCAATGATTCCTGCCTGGATTGCAGCACCCATTGCGACTGCCTCCATTGGATCCACGCCAGACTCGGGATTCTTGCCTATTACATCGCCTACAAATTTTTTGACCATTGGAATTCGAGTGGGGCCACCAACTAGAACTATTTTTGAGACATCTGCTGCAGTTAATTTTGCATCACGCAATGCATTATCAATTGAGTTTCTGCATCTATCAACAATAGGCCTGATTAATTCTTCGAATTTTGCTCGGGTTAATTTTAGCTCCAGATTCTTTGGTCCTGATGACTGATCGTATGAGATGAACGGCAAGTTGATGTCAGTTTCCATCACAGTTGAGAGTTCTATCTTTGCTTTTTCGGATGCCTCACGAATTCTTGTCATTGCTGTGCTGTCTTTGATCAGATCAATGCCAGTTGTTTTGCGGAATTCATTCACTACATGATCAATTAGGACCTTATCCATGTCGGTTCCGCCAAGTTGTGTGTCACCGGATGTACTGAGTACTTCAAAGACACCACCACCCATCTCCATTATTGTGACATCTAGTGTTCCTCCTCCAAGATCAAACACTAGGATTTTCATGTCTTGGCCTGCCTTGTCTAGGCCAAATGCTAGGGATGCTGCAGTAGGTTCGTTGATGATTCTTACAACATCTAGGCCTGCGATTGTTCCTGCGTCCTTTGTTGCCTGTCTTTGGTTGTCATCAAAATAAGCAGGAACTGTGATTACTGCTTTGGTTACTGGTTCACCCAAGAATGCCTCGGCATCTTTTTTGATTTTTTGTAAGATAAACGCAGAGATTTGTTGTGGTTTGTAGTCCTTTCCCTGTACTTTGAAGACGTGATCAGAGCCCATCTTTCGCTTTGCTGCAATTATGGTATTGTCTGGGTTTGTGACTGCTTGTCTTCGTGCTGGCTCGCCTACTAGGAGTTGGCCTTCCTTTGTAAAGGCAACAACGGATGGAAACGCCTTTCCGCCTATCGAGGTTCCTTCTGCAGCTGGAATCAAGGCTGGCTTGCCACCCATCATTACAGATGCGGCCGAATTGCTTGTTCCAAGATCTATTCCAATTATTTTTGCCATTTTTTCACCATTCGATTATTTTATTGTGATTTTTTTGATATTTCGACTAGTGTCGGTCTAAGTGTCATATTATGAGAAATATATCCTTTCCTTAATTCTTTTGTAATTGTGTTATCATCTAGGGAGTCATCATGGGTTACAGCAATTGCCTCGTGTAAGTTAGGATCAAATAGCTCGCCTAGCGCACTAATTGGTTTGACTCCATAATCCTCTAGTAGAGAATCAATGTTTTTTAAAATTCCGTCTAGGCCTTGTGCCTCTGGGTTTTCTTTTTTGAGAATCTCTTTTGCACGGACAAGATCATCATATATTGTCAGAAACTGTATCATGAATTTATCCATCTTTTCTGCAATGCCATTTTGTATGTCAGACTTGGTTTTGCGCTCCAAATTGATATAATCAGCAAGAGATCGCTTTAGCTTGTCTTCGCAGCTAGTCAGATTTTGTTTTAGTTGTTCAATTTCATTGTCTACAACTTGTTCTTCATTTGACTTGGTTTCAGTCTCGTTTTGCTCTGACACGACAAGTAATTTTTTGTATTCTAGTTTTATTCTTTGTGCGATATTTCACACAGAGGGTTGCCCTTGATTATTATGAGATCGTTGTCTTTCTTTTTTCGCAAATGTTCGTAATCCGACTTTGAGCATATTACAAGAATTGTGGTTTTGTCATTATGGAACAGATCTAAATTGGGATCTTCATATGCCTCTACATCTCCGATATAGTCACGCAGTTTTGTGATCAGGCTTTGTAGCATTTCTATTTTGTCTCCACGCATTTCATGCTGATCCAGTGACCAAGACAGCGCAATTTTTGTTCTGCTTGCCTTTAGATCATTTTTCTTAAGTGTTGCACGGATTTCATCAATGAGTCTTTTTATGTAGCCGTCGATTCCCTTGAGACTTCCATTGATTAGATACATCAGCGTGTTTGCACCTTCAAACGAAGTTCCAAGGGAACGCAGATCATAGAGACCATTGACCATATCGTCTAGGAATATGTTTTGAAAATCATCTGACTGCAGGTCCGTCTTTGTAATGTCGTCTTGTGCGAACTTACAGACTTCAAGTACACTGCACAAAGTAGAAAATCTGGAAAGCACGTTTATTGCGTGAAAGTGCTCTGATGATGAAATCCCGACAAATGAGATTTCTTTTTTGGAATTTGTGAGAAGAGATGCCAATCCTGGATCTGGTTTGTTGTTAAATGAGCCTATTACTTTGGGCATCTGGTTTCCCCCTCCAAGTGGATAATAATAATACGAGATTGATTTTCCTACCTCAAGTCCAGTTACATGTTCTAGCAAAGAGATGTTTTCGCTGTTGCCACCAATCCCCGTTGGTAGAGTATAGACAACAGAGCTTCCTTTTTTGAGAGATGAAGTAGCATCTTTGAATTTGGAATGAACCTCAGTTTTTGTTTCCTGACCAGTCTTTCTAATTCGTGGTGCAAAAAATAGGTATTGCGCCTTTGATATTGCAACGTCGATTGGTTCCATTGCAAGTAGTGGTTCATCCTCCTTTAGCGAGGAGACATTAGGATATGTCTTGGCAATTTCTGCTTTTAGTGAAATTGCAGATTGGGATGATTCATCAATGATAAAGACATTGGCTCCGTTTATTGCCATCTGGCATGCAATGGAATAACCTTCTGTGCTCAAACCATAAACAACTACTCTGTCAGATGCCAATTCAATGGGGCTAGGCACAAGACTAAGAAAAACTTATTGTATCAAAACTCAGCAGATGTGATGACTTGAAGATTTGGTTTGACATTTTGACACCAAAACAAATCTTGTTTTTTGATCCAATGATCAAGCAATTACGAAAAAATAATTCTGTTCTTTGCACCACTAGGAATTATCGC
>CAYYBJ010000064.1:0-6281 GCA_964470325.1 uncultured Candidatus Nitrosotenuis sp.
GGGATAGCTAATCCCATGTCCGTAAGGACACGTGGGTTCAAATCCCATCCCCCGCGCTTTCTAATCCTTAAACTTAATAGACGACTCCAAAACTCTTGGTATAATGGGACGTCGCAAGACACAAAAGATAATCAAGACCGGTCCAAAAAATGTCACAACCGGATTTTGCCCAAAATGTCAAACTGTGGGTCGTATTTTCATCATAGGCCAAATTGGAGTCGAGCACGCAAAATGCGCTTCGTGCAACCAAGAGTTTGATTTGTAGAGCAAACTGGCAAATAATTTAACCCATAAATTTTTAAGCTCTTTTTCTGATTGTACGGTGTAATGAGTACCGAAGGCGAGACCATTTATGAGCGCGTAGCCAAGCTAGAAGACGAAATAGCATCGCTACGAAACGAAGTAGATGTCCTCAAAAAGGCACTGCGAAACAAGCTGGCTCGACACGAAATCTCCCAGATAAAGCGCGGCCACGACGTTACCTCAATTATTGACTAGACTTTTCCCTAGTGTTTCGAATTAATTCCAAAATAAAATCCACATCTTGTGCTTCTGGCGCAATCTCTAGGTACTTGTTGAGATGGTCCAGTGCCGGCTGGTATTTTTGCAGTCTTTCTAGTATGATTCCCTTGTCGCGTATTTCATCAGGCGAGTCTGGCTCGACGGCAAGTATCATGTCTGCACAACGCAACGCCTTTTCATACGCATAAGACTGGGCGTACGAGTTTTTCAGATTTCGTATTATTCTAACTAGTACCTTGTCCTCTGGTAATTCGTCCAGGAATTCTGGCGAGAACTCGATTTCTTCGCCAAAGTTTTGATACAATATCTCTTCGAGGTCTTCTATTGATAGCAGGTTTCCGCCTCCAAACGGGTCCAAGATCATCTCTTCATTGTGCTTTACTACAACATGGCTTGGGAATCCGCATATCTTGAGATCAAGGCCGATTCTTCTTGCAATCTCTACATATAGAATGGATAAGGTAATTGGAATTCCGCTCTTTTTTTCTAGTACCTCGTTTAGGAAATTGTTCTTTGGATTATAATAATCATCAGTGTCTCCCTGAAATTCTAATGTGTCAAAGAGGTGCTCATTTAGCATTGATATTAAGTATGTGGGGTTTTTGACATCAGATAGGATAATTTTTAGCGACTTTGCAATCTCGTTTATTTTTTGAATGTTGGCTTCAATGTCCAAGTCTGGATATTCGAGGATTTGTGCAAGCTTGAGACATTTTTCGACCAAATTGTATTTTGGATCTTGGGCAAATGCAACCCATTCGGCAACGAAAGGATCAAACTTTTCCATTACTTTAGATTAATTCTCTTTAGATATAACTGAGGGTCCTTGAGCTCGCGCGTATTTGGTGGGTTTTGCATCAGGATCTGAAATGTGTTTTTACCATGCGTGGCATAGACCAAACTGGTCAGGTCTTTTCCCATATGCTTGCGCACCTGATATGATGAAATGTCCGTTCCCATGAATGTGGTCAGGTACTGGGCAAAATCATCGTCATTTGAGAGAATATTTTGCACGCAAAACTCTGCCATTCCCTCCATTATAGAAAATATGGCATGGTGTTCTTGTATTGGTCCAAGCCATTTTTGATAGATTCCAAGTAACTCTGGAACCATGCTGGAAATGGTTGGATCTATCTCTACTTTGGTAAATGTCATTACATCAGGCCCCAGGACGTTTACGATGAAATTATCTGGATTTAGAGTAAAGAAGAGGTTTGCCCTCTTTGCAATTGGAAATTCCGATGGAACGTCTGGAAGCTGCAAGTATTCAGATAATTTTCCAGCAGTGGCATCATCCAGACTTAGAATTATTTTTGCAAGCTCTTCGTTTATCTGATTTACTTCAATTACTGCCTGCTTGTTTTGCTCGTATAGTTCTTTTTGGATTGAATGGACCAGTTCTTCTAGTATGGTCATCTTTAGCGCACCGACATAGCCTGACTTTACTCCCTCGTATCGCAACGAGTATGGTTTTCCCTGCTTGTATAGAATTATTTGCGGATAGCTAGTCAGAACAAAATTGTTCACATGTATGGTGCCATCTAGGTAATCGCCATAGGTGGTAGAGATTTTTGAAATGTAGGATTTTGCATATGTGGAATAGACCAAAAACTTGGCAGTGTCTTCTTTTATTATGCTGGCAATAGACTGGCGCTCTTGCTTTGCTAGTGCTACAAATAGTTTATCGACAAACTCGCGAGCATCATGGGTCGCAAAGACCTTACGGCCCTTGAGTTTTTTTAGCTCCTCTAAATCCGGAAACTCTACTGTTATGGTACTGCTTGGTGTAATTCCGGTAAATTCTGCTAGTTTTTGTGCTAGCTCTGGCATGATTTTTTGTGTGATTTGTTGCGGTGTGTCGAATTTTATTGCAAATTCTGGGTCTTCAGATATTCTTGTGGATAGATTTACAATGTCTTTTTCCTCGTTGATCTCTACTGAGATTTGATCCAACAACGCATCTGCAAATTCCTCTAGTTCTGTCAATGATTGACCAAGCTTTAGGCAGACAATTTAACATTAACTGGGTTTGTTTAGTTAGCACAACACCGTTCCTATATGACTTGGATTGGTATCATACACAATGCAGGTAAACCAAGAGAAAAAATCCGAATGGGAAAACCTAGAGGACAAGCTGGGAAAAGAACCGGCACCACAATATCTCTCTGTTTGTGATGTATGGAAAGATAGCGTACACAAAATAGTCACAAAGTTGGAATACCAAACTCCGATTTACTTGCAGGCATACACGCAGATTCACACTGAATTTCTGCATTGTGTGGATAGTCTCTTTGGCACATGTTATTTGTGGCAAAAACAATACTTTGACAGGCTGGGAATGGACAAGGGAGTAGTCAATGCATATGGGCAGCTCTACAACTCTTGGATAGAGCAATGCATGCAAGGCCTAGATGCATATGCACATTACAAAAAAATCCAGGCAGATATGGTAGTTGACGCACTAAAAGTGGGCAATGATATGTTGCATTCTTGGATGAGCATGTATGGCAGGACCGTCTCCTCTTGGTGTTCCTGGTTTGGCACCAAAGTTTAATTCGTTTTAGAATTTTCTGAGATCTGATTTGCACCAATCCAGCTTGGAATATCTGGTATGCGTCGAGTGTCGCTCTGATTTAGAGCTAGAATCATATCTGCAAGAAAACGAAGTGATTGAAGGAATCCTCTCCTGCAAAAAATGCGGCCTAGTCTACCCAATCATACAGAAAATAGCCATTCTATGGAATGATTTTGCCAGTTATCTATCCAATCGGCCAAAACTTGGAGGGGAATTACTTGTTGCCACAAAGAACGTATGTCTCAAATCCATGATAAAGTCCTCACTTGCAAAAGCATCAAAATCCCAAGATCTATCAATCATAGAAAAAAGATGGGCTGGAATATACCGAAATAATGCCAAATCCAGATTCTATGGCAAAATAAAAAAAATCATTCCAAGTGCAGGCCTTGCTATTGAGCATGGCTGCTCTATTGGTGTGATGACTGAGTATATGGCGCAAAAGTGTGGGTGCGCCTTTGGAATTGACAAGTCATTTTATGCTATATTGGAGGCAAAAAAGTCACAAAAGAAGAACCTAGACTATTTTATTGCCGATTCCATGGAACATCCATTTGGTGCAAAATTTGATCTTGTATTGGGATTGAACCTCTTTGAGCTAGTCGAGCCAAAAAAACTATTGCAGATTCTTGCCTGCCACACCAAAAAAGGTGGTACCATAATTCTGACAGATCCGTATGACTATGAGCGGGGAACAAAATCAGTCAAAGAGCCGTTATACGAAGATACTATGCGAAAAGAAATTACCAAGCTAGGATTTGCAATATCAAAATCAACAAAAAAGCCCAGTCACATTCCATGGAATCTAGAACTACACAATAGAGCAAGCCTCCAGTATCTAGTTGATGTCATATCTGCAAGAAAATCTTAATGTTTTTTAGACTAGAGAAAAAACTGCTCTTGTGGGCAAGAACAAAAAGGAAAGGCCAGTTAAAAAATCAAAAGCAAAATTCGTAGGAATTGGAATTATCGCAGCAATTGCAGGTATTATTGGTGTGGTGACAGCAACCGGAGTAGACCTTAGTCCGACTAAAACCACAATGGATACAAACAACGGCTCACCAATTCTTGGCTCTGAATCCGCACCAGTCATCATAATAGAATTTGGTGACTATCAATGTCCTTTCTGTCAGAGATGGAATCTGCAAACAAAGCCACTGCTTGAGCAAGAATACATAGATACAGGCAAAGTCAAGCTAATCTACATTGACTTACCAATAGTCGGAATTGATTCGCAAAATGCCCACGAGTCAAGCTATTGCGCAAACGAGCAAGGCATGTACTGGCAATATCATAATCATCTCTACAAGAACCAGGGCCACGAAAACGACGGCTGGGCAAGGGCAGAAAAGCTAAAGGATCTAGCAGCGCAGCTTCCAGGCCTGGATTCAGCAAAATTCAATGAATGCCTTGATTCCAACAAGTACGAAAACCGAGTCAAGGAAAACAAAAATGTTGCAACAAAAAGTGGTGCACGCTCTACTCCGTCATTTATCATAATCGGCCCTGATGGAACTGGAACACAAATAAGCGGTGCACAGCCATACTCGACGTTCCAATCAGTAATAGAAGAAAAACTGCGTGCCTAGGCAAGTGACTTGCCGCAGGATGCACATTTTAGATGTGTTGCAAGAATCGCATATTCCTGTGATTCATTTACGCTGACACATTGTTTTCCGCCCTCTTTACACAGGTGACAAAATTCTCTAGTCATTTTTTTTATAGCGCAAAAATTGGATAAAGCGATTTGGATGTTCGTACTCTACAAACAAGTTTAATTGGTTACACCTGTTAACTTTGATAATTATGCCAGTCTCTTAATAGGTACTACATTCCAAATTCATATAATGAAGACAAAATCAAGTTTGCTAGTTATTTTGGCAGCATCCTTACTTGTCGCAAATGGAGCCAATGTTTTTGCACAAACAGCGCAAGAACACATTGATGAAGGCCAAAGCCATCATCAACAAGCACTAGATTTTGAAGCCACAGGTGATCTGGAAGGTGCAGCTGAACATCATCATGAAGCAGCAATTCATTTTGATGAGGCCGCGATGATATACGAGTCAGAAGGAGACTATGAGAATGCAGCAAAATATCATCACGAAGCAGCTGAACATCACCACAAAGCAGCAATTCATCTAGATTCACTAGAAAAATTCGCAGAAGCAGCCGAACATCACAAAATGGCATCAGATCATCACAAGCTGGCAGCAATGCAATTTCAGGAGCTAGGAGACATTGATAACTACAAGATTCACTTGGTGCAATCTTTGTTGCACAAGGGCATTGCAAAGTCGGGTTCTGACTATGTTTTGCCTCCAATATTGCAAGCACTTCTAGTACAGAATGTGCCTGAAATAACTTGTCAGGAAGGATTTGATCTACTAATCAAGACAAGCAACGCAAATCCTATCTGTGTTAGCTCAAGTACCGCAGACCATCTAGTAAAGCGAGGCTTTGCAAGCTATCAATAATTTTTTTATTTTTAAAAAAAGTATGTAGAGAAGCCGGGAATGACTCCACTATGGTCGGGCAATAGCAAAAGGCCTCTCCACAACTTGATTGTATCATAGAATTATGATATTAAACAAAATTGGTAGATTCAACAAATGTACCACAATTAGAGTCGTGCTGGGATTGATTTGTGCAATACTATGACTGCCGTTATTGTGACTAACAATACTGACATGACTATTGGCCCAAATTCCGGCACTATTCTTGCCTCAAACATCTCACCCTGGGGCCCAGAATATGGTCTGTCTCTCCTATTCCATGTAATATTACCATGATATCGATGATTGTTTGTGCTAAGAGATGCTGTTATGTGTTGGGCAACACCATTTTGTGTGTATAGTCCAAGCTGGGACAATACGGGCTCGCCATTTTGTAATGCAACTAGATTAGTTGACATGGGGTACATCATGTCCAGTGGTTGCATCAATGACTCGAAGATTGATAGTCAACGGAATTCCTTCCTTTGGGGATTGGAATCAACATGTACTCTGAGGAGCTGTCTTCAGAAACTTTTTCAACACTTGTTATTTGTGTGGTTGCTTCTGTGCTGTTTTCTTGTGTAATGCCGGGGGTGGGTTATATGCGAAAAGTGCGAAACCACGACAATTTTGCTCATAAAATCATGAATAAATCAGATAAAATCTACTTTAGATATTTTTTGTATTCG
>CAYYBJ010000065.1:0-6194 GCA_964470325.1 uncultured Candidatus Nitrosotenuis sp.
TATACTTTGTGCAAACCCAATGATTTGTGTCTGGAATTTTGTTTGATTTGCATTCTTCATGTACACATCGCACTGTCTCATATGATAGATTCCTGACCTTAATTATGCTAGGGTATAGACTTGCAAAATCCATCACAGTAACATTGAAATGAATTCCTTCAGTGGGTTCCACTACTAGTCCACCGCGATACTTTTTGTCCTTGATTACTGCATCATTTATGACGCCCTGTGATTTGGAATCTAGTTCTTCTCGTCTTGGGATGAGTGCATTTCTCTGTCGGTGCTCATAGTACAGCAAACTTCGAATCCATTGCGATACGCCCATTCTTGCAATATCGTCAATTGGCATTCTTGCAATTCTGGATATCACAACCAGCAGATTCATCAGTAAATCATTGTTAAAGCTGGTCAGCTTGTACGTAATTCGCGCATCATTGTAGCAATAACTTGCTAGCTGATAGTTTGTTAGCTGGTCCAATTCTACTCCATAGTCTAGCTTGGATTCGTTCAGTAGTGCCATGGAAACACTGTTTAATGAAAAATCAGTATACTTGTGGGAAAATGCATAGATCTGAAAAGACCTATTGGACATTGTTCGATACAGATCAATGTGCACGCCGTGCTTTAGTGTGGCAGAATCGCGCATCATGTATAGTGGATTTTCGGAATTTTTGATTCCAAGCCTTTCCGCTCTATTATACAAATACGGCATATCAAATTCATCGCCGTTGTATGTTATGACAAACGGATAATCTGCGATAATTTTGAATGTGTCCTCAATCATTTTTTTCTCGTCATTTTGTGCGTAAAATGTGGCCTTGACCCCCTCTGGAAGTTCATTTTTTCCATCAGTAGAGCCATCTTTACGCAAAACAAAGATCTCTCGTCGTCCATCTGCCCCTTCAAATCCAACTGCGGTGACTCGTTTTTCGGCAATCTTTGGGTCGGGAATTCTTCCAATTTCAGATTCTACTTCAATATCAAAGCTAAGTCGTTTTATTTTTGGAATTGGCTGATTGAGCAGCTCAGCCCATTGAGAAATGTAATCTTGGAATTCCTTTGCATTGACTATTCCCTTGGCAGTGTTTACATCTAGTAGTAGACTTTTCATGGCCAGGGCGACATCTTCTGTTACCTCAAAGTCATGCGGAACTATTTTGCCTTCTTTAATTTCATAGAATTTTCCCACTATCAGGCCCCTGTCATACAGGTAATTTTCGTAATACTTGATGTCAGACTCCCATGTTTCTATTATGTTTCTAATAGATTTGTCTGTCTGCGTTCCACCAATTGCAAGAGGATCCATCACTGTAATTTTTGATACTTCGGATTCTGCATCCTTGAGAAAGTCCTTTCTTTTTATGGATTCTATCTTTATGATGTCCTTTCGGCTATTCAAAAATGCCAGTTCTTCTGGATGCAATTTGGAATAACAATATGGCTTGTGGCCTATCTCGTCTGCCCACAAAATGATTTTCTGTGATTCTGGGTTGTAGAATTTTAGAATTGCCGCCTGCCTTTGGTTATCATATGTTGCTGACACCAAAAGTGCTGGGCCAAGCGTGGTTAGTGTTTGTTCTTGGACTTGCATTTTCTGTTACCTTTTTGACTCATCAAGCAGTGTGGATGCCCATCTCTGGACTCTTTTTTTATTCAGCCTTATGATCTCAATTCCTGCCTCTCGCATTAGGTCATAGTCGGTTTCTGGATAGGTGTCTAGGCAGATTATTTTTTTGATACCTATTGTGATTGCCATTTTGGAGCATTCTAGGCACGGAACAAACGTAGTGTATAGGATGGCATCTTTGGCGCCTGCCTCTATTCCCATTATTGCACAGTGCATGATTGCATTTGCCTCTGCGTGATTGCATAGGCATCTATCAAGTGATGCGCCAGACTCTATTTTGCCCTCCATTCGGAGCTGGCACCGCTTGCATCCGCCCTCAAAGCAGTTTTTGACTCCAGGCGGCGTTCCATTATACCCAGTTGCAATTTGGCGATTATTTCTGACAATCACCGCTCCTACTTGTCTAGTCATGCAGTTTGAGCGAAGCTTAGCAAGCTCTGCCTGTAACATGAAATATTCATCCCAGCTTGGGCGCTCAAAGCTTGCACACATGTACCCTATGATTCCTATTCAATATTTAGGTCGATCCATCGTTTTATTCAGAATTAACCTGTGGATTGCATTTAGTGACTCGAAACTATAAAATTCAAAGATCGCAAAAATTTCAATAATTGGCAGAATACATCACACACAAATTCATCAAACCAAATCAGGTAGAGGCACGAGAATACCAAATTTCTCTGGCGCACCAGGCTAAGGATGAAAACTGTCTGGTGGTGTTACCGACAGGTCTTGGCAAGACAACCGTTGCATTACAAGTGATAGCAGATTATCTATCGCGTGGAACTGGAGGTGTTTTGTTTTTGGCGCCGACACGAGTCTTGACGAACCAGCATTACGAGTTTCTAAAAAATAACTTGAATCTGGAAGACATTGGGTTGCTCACAGGAGAGGACACACTAGCCAAACGAAAAAAATCATGGGCAAACTCTGTTATTTGTGCCACGCCTGAAATTACAAAAAATGATCTGGATAGGGGAATCGTATCTGTTAACCAGTTTTCATTGGTGATATTTGATGAGGCGCACCGAACCATTGGCGATTATGCATATTCTGGTATAGCCCAGAGATTTGCAGGTAAAAACGTGCGTATTATGGGCATGACTGCTACATTGCCTGCAGAAAAGGAAAAGGCAACTGAAATCATTACCACGTTACGCATTGCAAGTGTTGCACAAAAAACCGAGGAAAGCCCAGATGTTGCGCCATACATACAAAAAACTCAGACCAACTGGGTCAAAGTTGACTTGCCGCAAGAAATGAAAGGGGTCCAATTTTATCTGCGCAAGGCACTCGAAGTAAGACACAATGAATTAACTAGATGTGGGTTGAGATTGTCTGCAAATGTTTCACTCTCTCAATTATTGCGAGCCAGAGATTTTGTAATACGACAAAACAGACGGGCAGCAAAACCACTATTTACTGCAATCCGACTGCATTACGCGTTAAACATTTTAGAGTCGCATGGTGTTACATCATTTTTGCGATTCTGTGATAGGACCAGAGAGAAAAAAGGAGTTGGAATAAAGGACCTATTTGAGAATGACTCGAACTTTATTCGCGCCATAGCATATGCCAAAGACGCACAGAAAAAAGGAATCGAGCACAGCAAGATTGTCAAGCTGGCAGAGATAATCAAGGGCTTGTCTGGCAGAGCAATCGTGTTTACCAGCTATCGTGATTCTGTGGAAATAATTCATGAAAAGCTAACCGATCTTGGCGTTTCTGCTGGATTTTTAATAGGAAAAGCAGGCGAGACAGGCCTCAAGCAAAAACAACAAGTTGAGACAGTGCAAAAGTTCCGAGACGGAGAATACCAAGTATTGATTGCAACACGAGTGGGTGAGGAGGGCCTAGATATATCAGAAGTAAATGATGTCATATTCTTTGATAATGTTCCTAGCTCTATTCGATTTGTACAACGAAAGGGTCGAACTGGGAGAAAGTCTGCAGGAAATCTAACAGTACTGATTGCAAAGGGCACAATAGATGAGGCATATTACTGGGTTGGCCAGCGCAAAATGAAATCCGCTCAAACCATGGGTGCGCGCCTCACTAAAGATCTACAAAAACAATCAGAACCATCTGGTGGCCTTGATGCCTATTTCTAGGCAAATCGCTTGATTATGTGATAACCAAACTCTGTCTTTACTGGCTCGGATATTTGGCCTACTGCTAGTGCGAATGCCGCAGCCTCAAATGGCTTTACCATCCTTCCCCGACCAAAATATCCCAAGTCTCCACCTCGCTTGCCACATCCGGTATCTAGTGAGAGTTCTTTTGCCAGGTCTGCAAACTTTTCTCCTTTCTTTAGTCTCTCTAGTATTGCTAGTGCCTGACTTTGCTTTTCAACCAAAATGTGCGAGCATTTTATCTTATCTGCCATGGTGTGGGTTTGTATGTGGGCTTGAAAAATCTTATGATAAACCCCAAGATGTCTTAGTCGTTGGCACTAACTTCAAAAATGGTGCCTCATCTTCTTTCCATGGATCACGTCGTACCCATTCAAATTTTTCAAAAAATATTTTATAGATTTTTTTGAATTCTGGACCGTGTTCTATAATTTTGATCTTGCCCTGCGCTAGTACTGCCTTGTGTCCTCCCGGTTTGTAAACATCGACTGATATTGCCGCTTTAGGATTTTCTTTGACGTTTTTGTATGTTCGTGTTTTGTAATCAGTTGCAAGATAAAATGAATTATCTTGAAAAACAAATGAAACAGGTTTTACATGCGGTGTGGTACCATGTACAGTAGCAAATCTTGCTTCTTCTATTGACTCTAGGAATTTTTTCTCTTTGGGAGAAAAATTCAACTGTAAATCCTCTTTCGAATTTGTGGAATTTTGGAATAAACCATATCACGTACCTTGATTTGGTCTTCTTCTGATGGCATACCGTTTCTCATTGCGGCGATTGCTGTGCTTGCCATGTCTAGTGACATGCCCATTATCACCCCAAAAACGAATTCACGCACGTTTTCCACGTGTAGTTCGCCCTTGTTTTGCTCTGTTTCCTGCAAATAGATTGGGATTGTGGATAGTGTGCCGTCCAATGTTTGGTTGATCAATTCTTCTAATTGTTGCTCTTCACTCATGTGTTTTGGAATCGTATTATTGGTAATAAATTTGCAGAATAACACAATCAACTTTGAATGTTTATTAGAAATACAATTACTCTAATTCCGTGCAAGACATACCAGAGTTCCTAACAGAAGAGCAATTCTATGCCAAGGCTCTAAAGAAATCCAATTCTGTAGACAGTGAAAAAACCGGCGTCTGCACATGGCAGCTCTAAAGCGATTCTGCCAAAACACCCGTAAGGAAACCATAGAGGAATTAGGCCAGTTCCTAAGAGAGCAAAACAAAACAGAAAATCGAAAAATTACTCAAAGAGGATGGGCTATAATGAAAACTGCAACATTTCAAGGCATAAAATGTCCTAATAGGTTTTGTAAAATCACTAACATAAAGCTGGAAAAAGGCATGTTCTCTTCTACCCTTGTTATTACTGCACCTGAAATGGGACTGCCGCACGAGCTTCCAATCTTACCGGTGTAATTGCATGGGGAAGAAAAGAAGATGATATGATCGATGCAATACCTAAAGACAAAGCAGAACAAATTCTCAAAGTTGTAAGAAATGGAATGGTGGAAGCAAGAAAAGCAAAGATGCAACCCTCAGTAACAGTGCAACAAACAATATCAATTGCAGATGAGCTTGGAAAACTTCAAAATTAAAAGAACAGGTGGTTCTTACTGATGAAGAATTTACAAAGATGAAGCAGGATCTTACTAACAAGAAATGAGACTATTTCGTAGAAAAAAGAACTACTCTGTTGAAGAACTAAATAAAATCAATCAAGAAAGGTGGGAAAAAGAAGAATCCAAATCAAACAAGGTGAGTATCAAGTATGCTGAGAACGTAGGTGATTTCAATGATAACATCGTGCTTAAAGAATTTGATTTCACAAACGGATTAGAAAGCGTAATTGAGATAAGCTACGGAGTACCGAGAGAAAATAAAATTAAACTATTTTTTAGTCAAAATGATTTTTCCACATTCAGCAGAAATTATAGCGAGAAAATCAGCGACAATTTTGTTCGACTAATCATTCAACCATCTGCTAGATCTAATGCAACTTTGATCTCAGGAGGCAATTTTGACTTTAATGGTTCATTTGAAAAAGAATATTCGTTGTTTGTTTCAATGAGGCGAGAAGATTCTAAACTTTTATCCGTAGTATCTAATGTCGTTAGAAGTGAGAATTTTGGCTGTCTTCCTTCAAGATTTACCATCACTGCACATAGAAACGATGATTCACCAATTACGAGTTTTGCTAGGGAAATACTATCTAGACTGAATAGTAAAATTTACCATGCTGTTTTAGAAATGAAAACTTGAGTGAACCAAGAAAAATCTAGTTTCTTTTTAAACAAAACTTGGGGAATCAAACTAATTGCACAACGCCCCTCGAGGGAGTCATACATGCTGGAGTATCAAACTTTTTTAAGCAAACCCACCCCCGGCATTACACATAAAGTACAATGATGATTTTGTGAAGAAGAGAA
>CAYYBJ010000066.1:0-6123 GCA_964470325.1 uncultured Candidatus Nitrosotenuis sp.
AGGCGCATTTTTGAAAAGAGGTGCAATCTCCTCTATTGTTTGGCCCTTGTTGAGCAGATACGTTGCAAGCATGAATCTGCCGGAATGTGGAAGATTTTCTCCCTTGTGTAGTATTTCTAGTGCGTGCTTGATGCAGGGGGGTTGTTCTGTTGTTTCTACATACTGTACAACAAACTTTTTTGCAAATTCTTTTAATTGTTCTACTGACTCATTTAGCACACCAGAAATAGACGGTAAAGGAGCTGTTTGGATTCTTTCCCTTATGTAATTATCAATTTCAATTCTAAACAATCTAACTGTTTGATGTGATGATAACATGACAAGGCCTTTGTCCACCTGACGGTTAACAAGCTTCCATTCTTGTTCATGAAAATGTATTGAGCGTGTTAGATAATCTGATACTGGAACAAGGCAATAGTCATCTTGTTTTTGTATATCAACTTCGGAGATCTCTTTTATTATTTTTATAGCGATTTCTGCTTGTCGATTTTTTTCTTTAGCCCAAAGTTTTGGATATACTACGTCCCCAGGCATTATCTTAGATAACGAATCTTCCAAAGTTTTTTCTGCTTTACGTGCTTCTTGTAATGAAAATTTCCGAATCAGATTACTGATTGAGGTTTGTCTTAATAGAATTACAGCCATTAAGAAAGTAAATACCTCTATGTCTAAGTTTGATTTACTTGCATTATTTTTCGATACTTTTCCATCTGCAGCATCAATAATACGCTCCAATGCATTTTTGACTATTGGTTTGAGATCAGAGTCATTTCCGAATTGTTCAAGAGTAAACCCTTTTTGTTTTAGATAACTTCCTGCTTCTAATACAAATGGATACTTTGCAATATCCTCAGGTCCCAGATCTGTTATCATATAGAATATCCCTTATTGTAGATTAAAAATTTAGGCTCATAATTTTTGGTTTAAATTATGATATCATACCAAAAATGACATGCGAGTAGGACTGCATGTTTCTATTTCCGGCTCGCTTTCTGCAGCAATCGATAACGCAGTAGAGCGAGAGTGTTCTGCATTTCAGATTTTTACTCGCAGCCCAAGAATGTGGACTGCGAAGGACATTTCAAAAAAGGATGCCCAGGAATTCCGGGATAAATTATCCACAAGCAAAATTGATAGGTTTGCGACTGTGGCTCACATGCCGTATTTGCCGAACCTTGCATCACCAAACTCTGCTACTCATGCAAAGTCCGTTTCTGTCTTGGTAAAGGAAGTGCAAAGATGCGGAGAAATTGGCATTCCATATTTGGTTGCACACTTGGGCAGCCACATGGGTGAAGGAGAAGAAAAGGGAATTGCTCAGCTGGTAAAGGCGTTTGAAAAGGCAGCCGAGGTGAAAAACGATGTCACCATATTGCTGGAAAATACGGCAGGGCAGAAAAATTCTGTCGGATCAGAGTTTGCGCAATGGGCAGAGATATTTTCTCAGCTAAAGCCAAAGAATCGATTTGGCGTTTGTTTAGATACATGTCATGCTTTTGCATATGGGTATGATCTTAGAACAGAAAAAGGCGTAACTGAGACATTTGAGAAATTCGATGATACCGTTGGATTTGAAAACTTGAAGATTTTGCACCTAAATGATTCCAAGGGCGAGCTTGGCTCTAATTTGGATAGGCATGAGCACATTGGCCTGGGCAAAATTGGCGAAAAAGGAATGGCTGTTGTGGTAAAGCTGGCAAACAAAAAGGACATTCCAATAATTCTGGAGACGCCAATCGACAATACGCGTGATGATTTTGGCAATATTAAAAAGGTAAAAGAGATTGCATAGCTTGGAATTTATTCTGAATATAGGTTAGAAACACAATGAATTATGATAGTGTGATGCAGCTTGCACTGGAGCGGGGATTTTACTTTCCTAGCTGCGAGATTTATGCAGATGCGCAGGCCGGATTTTGGGAGTATGGCCCATCCGGCGTCTCTATGAAGACCAAGTTCATTGAATTGTGGAGACGTGAGCTGTTACGACGTGATGGAATGCTGGAAATAGACGGCTCGCAAATAATGTCAAAGTCAGTCTTTGAGGCATCAGGGCACTTGGCTAGCTTTGCAGACCCTGTTGTGCGGTGTATTTCCTGTAAGCTGAACTATAGAGTGGACAAGTTGATCTTTGAGCAGACCAAGATAGAGATTCCGGAAAGCGCCGATCTGCCGGAATTTGACAAGATAGTATCAGAGAAAAACATTCGTTGTCCCAAATGCAAGGGTGAATTTGAGCGTGCTAGAAAATTCAACATGATGTTCAAAGTAGAGATTGGACCAGAGGCAGAGGCTGCATATCTGAGACCAGAGACGTGCCAGTCCATTTTTGTGGATTTTCCAAGATTATTCAAGACAATGCGGGGAAAATTGCCACTGGGAATTGCCCAAATTGGCAAGAGTTTTCGAAATGAAATATCTCCAAGGCAGTCATTATTGAGATTACGCGAATTTTATCAGGCGGAAATCGAAGTCTTTTGCAATCCTGCCAAGCTAAATGACTTGGATAGATTCTCCCAAGTTCAGAATACTACAATTCGATTATGGATTGATAATGGTCTAAAGGCAATGACATGCCAGGAAGCGGTTGATTCTGGAATATTGCCAAACAAGTTTGTTGCGTATTATCTTGGGTTATTGACGGAATTTTACGAAAAAACTGGCATAGATATGACCAAGTCACGATTCCGCCGACTAGGAGAAAAGGAAAAGGCATTCTATGCCAGTGTAGCATTTGACTTTGAGGTACAAACCACAATTGGGTGGCTGGAGCTTGTTGCATGTAATTATAGATCAGATTATGACTTGACTAGTCATGCTACAAAATCCAAGGAAAAATTCGAAGTACTAGATGATGAGCAAAAGGTCTTGCCGCACGTATTTGAAATATCAATGGGAATCGACCGTTCTTTGTATACGATACTAGAGCATGGCTTGCGGGAGGAAAAGGAAAATGATAGAATTGTGCTTTCGATAAAGCCGTACTTGGCACCAGTCCATGTTGGAGTTTTGTCATTGGTAAAAAAAGATGGTTTGAAAGAAAAGACTGATGAGATATTTTTGGCAATAAAGCGAAGATATGATGCTTTTTTGGACCATTCTGGAGCCATTGGTCGCAGATATCGTAGACTAGATGAGGTTGGTGCACCGTTTGCCATTACTGTGGACCATCAGACCCTACAGGATGAGACAGTTACTTTGAGGAGGCGTGATTCCATGAGCCAAGACAGGATCAGAATATCGGAACTAGATTCAGTTTTGTTAAAGGAAACTGCTTTTCCTTAGAATTTTAGAAATCATTTACGGTGCAGTGAATTCTACGTGTAGTTTTGGTGCTTTGGTAGAGGAACCATCATAAGAATATGCATCTCTGTCATTTGATCCACTTGTCTGTTTTATTAGAAATGCTATAGAGTTTCCGCTATTCCAGTCTGCTTTGTTTACTAGTTCTTGTACAATTGATTTTAGTTCTGGTGTCTTTTGCGCTTCACCTGCACTGCTACCAGCTACCCAGTTAGGAATAGTCCAGCTCGTACTTGATGATGTAAGTGGCCTTGATGAGATATTTCCATTAGAATTGGAAAAACTTGATGGATTTACAGAATTTTGTCCATAGATTGTTACTTGCGCAGAACCAGTATCTCCTTCTGCATCTTCGGTAGTGAATTGTATGTATGCATTAGTGATTGTTGCTCCTCTTGGAATTGAAATGTTGTTGAATTTGGTTCCAACCCACTTTTGCTCATTCATGTCTAGATCAACATCAGTTAGTTTCATTTTCTTGTCACTTGATTCTTCTGCATCATCAGATGAACTGCTTACTGTTCTGTCAATAGGACTTCCAGAGCCCCCTCCAGAACCATCACCTAGTTCGCATTGTAGTATGGTATTGTTGCCAGAGTGTCCTTGGCATGTATCGGTTTCACTGCCGCCATCAATTAGATCATCTCCTTCGTTACCAAAGATCTTGTCGTTTCCTGTCTCTCCATATAACGAGTCGTTACCTTCGTTTCCGTAGACATCATCATTTCCATTTCCTGCATATATGGTGTCGTTGTCTTTGTTACCGTTTAGCCTGTCATCGCCGTCTCCGCCGTATATGCAGTCATTTCCTTTTAGTGCCTCTACTTTGTCATTTCCACCATTGCCAATGATTAGATCGTTGCCGTTGGTTCCAACTAGGTTATCATTGCCGTTGGTTCCACGTATTATCCTAGAATATGATGACTCTGGTAGACCACAATAGAGTTGTACTGGGCCATTAACTGTTACCTTGACTGTAGCAGAATCTGTCGCTCCAGCACTGTTCTTTACCTCATAGGTAAAGAATGCAGTTCCAGTAAAGCCTGTTGTAGGTATATACACTATTGAAGAGCCGGATGTTGTTGCAGTGCCACTTGTTGGTGTAGTTACAGAGTTTATTGCAAGTCCGGTTGGTGTATCATTGGACAATACGTTGATTGTGACTGGTGCGCCGGATGTTGTTGCCTCATCATTTATTGCATCTACTGCCTTACATTGTCCAGGAGATACTTGCTCTAGTATAACATTGGTTAATATTCCTAGATCCGACTGGGTTGTCTGTCTTTCTGCAAAGAATAATGCAAAGTCGTATGTTTGTCCAGAAACTAATCCTAGCGTGTCCAGTCTTATTGTGCCAGACTGCATTGGATGAACACCACCCAAGTCCAATACTCTGTTGCCATTAATGAATACCCAGATGTCGTCATCACCGCTTAGTGTGATGAACTGGTTTTGTTCTGATTGGTACGTGAACTTGGCATTTACTTGGTAGGTAAAGTGATAGTTGTGTGGTTTTGCTTCATTGCCAAAGAGCTGTCCGTCAATTGGGAAAAAAGATGTGTTGTTGTATACGAACAGGCTTGGGCTTGATGTCGGATGTGTTAGTGTGATGTCATAGTTTACACAGTCATTTACAGTGTTTACGTGATTATACCATTGGTTGTAGTTGACTAGGCCGCTTGTTGTTAGTGTGCCCGTTATTGGATTGCCGTTATAGATTGGTTCCTTGTCTCCTCCAAGTGGGACCTTTACAATTCCAAGATCGCTGTGGATCTCATTTTCTTCAAAGTCTGGATGTGAGATCTTAAAGTCTCGAATTATTCCGGAAAGCGTAATGCTGTTTGGTTGGTTTGGAGACACTGTGAAGTTTAGTATTACTGTGATGGTGTGTGGTCCGTCAACTATTGTGACTGTTACTACATCCGTACCAGAAGCTCCTGTAGCTGGTGTGAATGTATAGGTACCATCTGTATTAAATGAGAATGAGCCTAATGTGGTAGGAGTTGATGTAATGGTGAATGGGCCATTTTCTGGATCAGTGATTCCTAGATTGCCATTGTATGGTGTGTCTTGAGGTGTTGTAAATGATTGTGGGGATGGAGCTGTCGGAGCATCATTTACTGGAATTAGATCTATTGTGACTGCTACTACAGTTGATTCGTGTAGTCCATCGCTTGCTTGGTATGTGAATGTGATGGATGTATCATCATTTAGGGCTGGAGTGAACGTAAATGAACCATCAGAATTGAGTACGAATCCAGGCGGTCCTGAGACCAATATTGCAGTCATTGGGTTTTGGTCAGAGTCGTTTGACAATACTCCAGGTGCTGAAATGATTAATGGTGTATCTTCGTTTGTGGAATAAGAGTCATCAGCTACTGTTGGTGCTGTTGTATCATAGCTTGTCGTGATTAGATTTGAATCAGAGTTTGGATTGCCTGCAAGATCAGTTACTAAACCTACTGGTAACGATAATGTCTTTGTGCCGTCTGGGGCATTCAGCGTGACGTCAATTGTGTAAGAGGCTCCAGAGCCTTGGAGATTTGATACTGTGAGGCCGGATGCGTCAAAGTCGGATAATTCTAGGCCTGTTACGGGTTCGCTAAATGTCACTGTGATTGTGTGTAGTGCTTGATTTGTGGGAGTTGGAATGGAGCCTAGTGTTGGAATTGGACCTATAGTATCAAAGATTGCAGTTACAGTATTGGATTCTGTGTTGCCGTTTGCTGCAAGATCACTTGCAGAATTTTCTGGAAGCGATATCATCTTTGTGCCGTCTGGGGCATTCAGCGTGACGTCAATTGTGTAAGAGGCTCCAGA
>CAYYBJ010000067.1:0-5678 GCA_964470325.1 uncultured Candidatus Nitrosotenuis sp.
TCCCAGTGCAGGAATCATCAATAATACCAAGCTTCCAGCAATTAGGATCCACGCTGTGTCACCAGAGTCGATTGGCACAGTCGAACCGCAAGTTTTTTACTATTTAATCTTGCGTCAAAATTTCATGAATGATTATCATTTGATTATCCAATCTATCATTTATGAAATTAGAAAAAAGATATTTTACTGTGTAATGAATTTGAAAAGCACTTGATTCGAATCGAAGTCATCTTGCCAAAAAACGAGGTCATGGCAGTCAGTGAGGGCCTAAAGCAAATCAACGTGGGCGGCCTAACAGTGTCAAAAAAGCGCGGACGTGGAAAAAATCCAGGTCCTGAAATTCACGCATCAAAGGGAACCGAGGTGTTCATCCCCCAGTTCTCAGACAAGTATGTTTTAGAGATAATCATACCAGAAAACATGGAAGAAAAGGTAATCCAGATAATAAAACAAAATGCCACAATAGGTAAGATCTTTGTACATCCTGTCCTTCGCACCTATGACATCAAGACAGGCGCCGAAGGCGAAAAGGTAATCTAGAATTTACCGACTAGTTCCTTCCAGCATGACAAATGATACCAGTTTTGTCAGTATAGCGTACGTCCAGCTCCGAAAGCGTTGTTGATTGTTTGCATTTTTGGCATGTTACTGTTGTTTCTTTTATAGACATAAAAGAGATTTTTTGGTTTTGATTTAAAACCAGTTGTATGTACTAGGTAAAAAAAATCTGTTATGAATTTCTTATTTTGTCGTAGTGGTTTTTGGTAGTTGATTTGGTAGTCTTTGTGGTCTTTTTCTTGGTGTCTTTTTTGGTATCTTTTTTGGCTGACTTTTTCTTGGTGTCTTTTTTGGTATCTTTGCTTGTGTCTTTGTCCTTTGTGGTGTTGGTTTTTTCTGTTGTTGGTACAGATTGCTCATCAATTTTGAATTTGATACTGGCAGGAACATATGGATCAAAGTCAATCATTCCACGTCCTATCAGATACATCTGTAGTGTGTATTCGCCTTTGAATGGAATTGAGATCTGTCTAGAGTCAGCTCCGCTTGGAAGAGGAATTCCAAGAACCCCTCCGCTGCCAGTGTTTACATAGAATTCAGAGCCCTTAGAGTCCTTGATGCTCAGAGCATATCGAATGTCTTTTGCCAGTGCGCCAGACGAATCAAAGAATGCCATGGTAAATGAGACGTTCTTGCTTGGGCCGTATCTTGGATCATATGATATGGTTGCCTTGTAGCCATTTGAGAATTTTACATCAGTTGACTTGAGTGCTGCGCTTGTGTCTGGTGTGATTTGTACTATCATTGTGTGCTTGTCAGTGACCTTTTTTTCTATTATTTTGAGTTCCTCGCCAGTAATGGCAAAGCGAAGTGTGTTTGTGTCCTTGTTGGAGTAGGTGTCAAGGCTCAGTCCGCTTGCAAAGATTGGAGCGCCGTTTACCGTACCCTTGAAGCTGCTTATGCCTTGGAGTGGTGCAAATGATTTTGGAATTTCAATATCTGTGCGGACAAGAGAAGTGTGTTGGGCATGTTCCCAGTGAAAAGGCAGCTCAAACATTATGGTTTTGGTTGATTCGGAAAACTCAAAGATAGTTATCTTGTCCTGAAATGCTCTGACTGTTACTGGCGTCTTGCCAGCCGCTGTAGCAAGTGAGAATTGTTGCTCTGACGCAATGTTGATTTTTGTTTCAAACTCAATGTCTTCTGTGGTCTGAGTTTTTGGGTTTGTTGCACCAATTATTGCAACCTTGACTGTGTATTCTCCTGGCTTGTCAAATACTGGGCCTCGCATTATTGGTGTACTAGTAGCAGATGATTCTATTGCGCTTGGCACCACTGGGTCCTTGTTTCCCTCGAATTTTGTACAACGCCAAACTTCTTTTTCTGAACATTCTGACTTTGGCTGGACTTTAACTGTCAGCTCGCCATCAGCGTCATAGAACATCTGGGATGCGACAAGTGTTTCTCCGGCAAAGATCTGTACTCGATATGTGACTCGCTCGATGTTGATATTTGTCTTGGCATCAAAGAATCGCACATTCAGCTTGGCAGAAGAATCCTTTGATGGGTTAAAGTCAGCAGGATCCAGTACTGCAGAAATTGTTACGTCCTTGCCACCAAAGCTTACTGGTGGTGCAGCTGAGCCTCCATGGTGTTGCGCATAAGCAAAATTAACTGTAAACAATACTCCAAAAAACACCGCCAAAATCAAAAATCGGTACAACTAGACATCCAATCTTGTAGGCGATATTAAAAACTAGTTCATGATTTATTCTAGCAGAATTTCAGGGCTGATAATCAAACTAGGCATTAAAACTCTAGAATCACCCATCTAGATTCATGATTGCAGATCGCATGCTACGCGACCTCTTGCCAACGTCATTTACTGCAGTTCCCTGTGTTAGCATACAGAGACAGGCAAAGATCGAAGAGGCAATAGGATTGCTGATTCCGTATTTGGAATCCATGGCAGACTCGCTAATTGTGACAGGCGAGAACAACGAGCCAATCGGTGTGGTGGGCGGACGAGAAATAGTGGAAAAAGTACTGGCAAACCCATCCCGAAGTGTCTTTGAAGGAGAAATTGAAAAAATAATGTCTCCAGTGGTTACACGCGCTTCCGGCACCAGCACCATTCGCAGTATCATCGAAGAATGGCAGAAAACAGGTAGGGCGTTTTCGATATTGCCAAATGCATTAGGCGGATTCTCAGTTATCTCTGCTAGAAAAATGCTAGAAGTAGGCAAAATATCAATGACAGACATGAAAATATCAGAGCTTCCAAAAAAGAAGATTCACAGCTTTGCCACCAATTCCACAATAAACGAGGTAATCAATGCAATGCTCAAAAACAAAACCCGCAAGCTCCTTCTAGAGAACACAAACCAGTTCATCAGCGACAGAATCATAATAGAAAAAATTGCATCTGATCTGAACTATTTGAGAACCGTGGGCAACTTTTTGGAAATGCCGGTAACTGGATTTGGCCTAGAGTATGCCAAAGTCATCACAAAGGACATCATGGTAAATGAGCTTGCAAGCATCATGTTTGGAATGCAGCACCCTTATGCAGTGTTTCGCGACCAGGTAATCAGCCCGTGGGATATTTGCTTGGCGCTGCTTTCTGAGCGAATGCAGGAATACAGCTAGGCTAGTTTTATCCTAGAATCGTCTTATGTCGCCTTCCAGCAAGCCAGACCCATCATGGATTCGGTCAATGTGCTTTGAGAGGTCTTCTTTTGATGGAAACTTGGATTCGCAATAAGGACATGTGAATTGTTTTCCCATGATATGACTGTAGAATTTTGTTATTTGAAATGGCTAGTTGATTATCAAATTGGAAACTCAGTTTCAATTTTGATAATTTTGTATTTGCTTTAATTACATTTTGTGACTACATCGCACCATGATAAAGGCAAAGTACCAGAGAATTCTTGTCGGATTGGACGGCTCCAAGAATTCGGTTCGCGGGCTAAACGAGGCAATCTATCTGGCAAGACAATGCCACGCAATCATAACTGGCATCTATGTAATACCAAGAGCACCGCATCCGGCGTTTCGCTCACCAAGATATCCAGAAAAGCCACGATTGCAAGGAGCACAAAGCATCATGGATTTTGCAAAAAGACATTGCGCACAAAACGGAATCATGTTTGAGCAAAAAATCGTCTTTGGTGATGCAGGATTTATGATAGTAAAATTTGCTAATGACAAGAATTTTGACGTCATAGTGATTGGTGCACGAGGATTAAGCGCATTAAAGGAAGCGTTCTTTGGAAGCGTATCAAACTATGTCTTGCACAAGAGTAAGCTGCCAGTGTTGGTAGTAAAATAAGAAAAAGAGTTTTAGCTCTTCAGAGCCTGACTAAGGTTTTTGTTTAGTTTTGATGCTGGGATTATTTTGTATCCACCGCACTCAAACGCAAAGACATCCGCATAGACGAACTTGGTTTTGCCAGAGAATGTCTCATCACCATCATGCAGTGTTGTGATGTAATAGTTTGTCACTCGACAGTCAGAATATGAGACCTGCCTGATTGTCTTTATTCCATGTGTCACGGATACATCTACATCAAATTCGTCATTATCAGAGTCATGCGCCATTCCGCGTCGCTCATAGCTGATCTCTGCGTTTTCATAGAGAAGTTCCTTGCCCCCTACTGCTCCCCACAACTGAAATGATGGAGTCTGTGCCCATTTATAGCCAGAATCTTGTGTGAAGACCTTAAAGGAGTTTATTTCTTCAACGCCCTTTGGGAACTTGAATATTGTCTTTATTTGCAGATCACCTACGCTGTCACTTTCTGCATATGCATTTGTCGCAAACAATGTAACAGTAAGTGCCGCAGCTAGCGTCAAATATGTTAGAGTCATTAGAAAACACAATCAAAAGCAAAAAGATAAGCAGTGTGAATGTACTGCACTTGAGAAAAATTATTTTTTCAAATTTGGTTTTAGTGCAGACTGCTTATTAGTTTGAATCACCAAAGATCTGCCGAAATGGCCGAGCTAGAAAAATGCAAATGCAAGATCTGCAAGACTTGCATCTTTGATGCAGAATACAACAGTGATACGTGTCTTGCCTGCAGATCAGGACTTTGTGTATCTAGTCTTGCCAGCTGAGTCTGTACGCAACTATGCATCTTGGCTCTGATTTGCCCCACTCGGATTTTGTGTGGCCTGCATTGCCCTCAGATATTGTCCCCCAGTGAAATTTTGGGAATTTCGTCTCAATCATGCCCAGAATCACCCATTTTTTGCATATAGGCAGTGTGAATGCACTGCATGGCAAAGCAGTCCTACTGAATATATCAAATTTTGATAATACCATATCCATGCAGATTCAGCTCGAAGGAAGAAAAATCGATGATGACAAAAAAGGCGTCATCCTGGGAATAATGTCTGATAGGTATTGTCGGGCAATAATTGAAGCCACAATGTCTGCGCCAAAGGCAGCAATAGAGATCTCAGCCGAGTGCAAGATCCCAATAAGCACCGTTTATCGAAGGCTGCAAATCCTACATGACAACAAACTGCTTGCCATCTCTGGTTCCATAACACAGGAGGGCAAAAAGCACTTTTTGTACAAAAGCAGGGTAAAGGCAATGACATCCACATTCAACGGCGGCAACTTAGAAGTCGAGATTGTTCCTAATTTGTCAAATTAGGGACTCAATTTCCAATTTTTGAAATTCACTCTTGATAATCTAAATTTGTTTTAAATCATAATTTAGGACTAGTCATTTATGGATGACCAGCTGTATTCTTCCCCAGTATTTACCCTAACAGAAAACGACACCATCCATGATGCCCTAGGAATAATGAAGACTAATTTTGTAAAGCGCGTTGTAATTGTCAAGGACAAAAAGCCGGTTGGAATCGTAACAGAGCGCGATATTAATGCATTTTTAGAAGAGGATGCAACGGCTAGAACGCTAGATGAAATAAGACTAAAAGAAATAATGAAGAAAAACGTCATAACTATTTCTGCAGGACAGCAAGACCATCTGTCTCAATGCGCTACAAGGATGGACACATTCAAGATAGGCTCCATTGTTGTTGTGGACGAAAAGAACGAGGTGATAGGAATTACAACCCAGACAGACATTAATCGCCACTACGCCAAGATGTACCCAGGAAAATACAAGGTCCGGGATTACATGACTGACAAAGTAATCAGC
>CAYYBJ010000068.1:0-5585 GCA_964470325.1 uncultured Candidatus Nitrosotenuis sp.
CGAATAATTCTCTTCTTTGTATTTTTAGGCGTGTTTTCTGCGGCATTTTCTTTGGGGGCAGAGATACACGTGCCAGAAGAAGAGGCAAAAATTTTCCTAGATGAATTCAACAAACTACTCGAATCCCTCAAGGGCGAGAATTTTGGAATAGAAATATTCCTACATAATACCCAGATCGCACTGGCGATGTTTATTCCTGGATTTGGTATTGGTTGGGGAATTTTTTCAGCATTCTCTACGGGATTTGCATTTGCCGCATTGTCTTCTACCACACCACTCTTAGGTGAGATCCCACCACTAGCACTAATCTTTGCGACTCCGTTTGGTTTGATGGAGCTTGCAGCATATTCACTTGGGATGTCTCGAAGCCTTATTCTGATTATGGCATTGTTCAAAAAAACACCACTAAAAGAACAATGGAAGCCACTTGCAATAGAGATAGGAATTGTTCTTGGGCTTTTATTGACAGGCGGAATAATTGAAGCCTACATGATAGAGAACTTTGGCGGCGATGAGCTTATGCCAAAACTTGATGAGCTTAAGAATTGACTAAATTTTGTGGCTTTGCCAAAAATAATTCAGTAGTAAATTATAAACAAAATCAGGACATGGCTATACTGTGAAGTATCTAGTTATCTTAGCCGTGGTTTTAGGCGTGGTTTTTACCGCATCCATGAATAATGCTGAGGCGCAAATTTCTGGCAACAAGGCATTTACATTTTCTGGAAATGGCTTTGCCGTATCTAGTTCATCAATTTCTGATTCTACTGCAGAGATCACATTTTCCATAACTCAGACAAAAACAAAGACTGACTTTACATTACAGGGCGGTGTGATAATGGTTGACCAAAAAGACTGGGATCTATCCGAATTTTCGGGCTCTGTTTTGCAAAACGGCAAGCTTTTCAAGTTTAGTGCCAAGGCAACTGATCCGCAAGGCAAAGAGGCAACCATAACCGGAGTTGCAAAACTGATTGAAAAAACCTCCACAGAATCGATCTATACATTTAGTGGCACAATAACAGATTCGGCAAAACAAAAAACAAAGCTGGTCTATACTAGTAAGGTCTCTGAATTTTCGGCAAAGCCGGCTGACAAGACGCAAAAATCTGATGTTACAATTAAAATTCTAAAGGGAGCTGCAAATCCACAGGACGCTACGTACAAGACCCAGACTGCTGGATTTAGGTTCAGTTTTGTCTCTGAGGACAGGATAACAATTCCACCAGGCGGAACTATAACATTTGTAAATGAAGATGATGTGGCGCACTCGCTAAAATCTGGCACTGCGAATTATAATTCTCATAAAAAAACATTCACATCAGACGGCAAAATTGCAAGTGGTGACATAGCACCAGGCAAATCTTGGAGCGTAACATTTGAGGACCAGGGATTCTTTAGACTATATGATGAGAACTTTCAACATATTGACCTTACCATATTTGTCTTTGATACCTCCAAGATTCCAAAAACAAAGACGCCGTTGAACTAGAGATTGATATAGGATTCCAGCTTGTGCTGGCTGATTACCATCACGGACAGATCAGAGAATTCTTTTCCTTCCAAATCAGAGACAAACCCCACAAACTCGGTTTCTCTGTCTGTGGTTAGGAATTCATACACATGAACTCGAAGTTTTTTTGTATCAAAGCCGTTTTTTCTTAGATATTGGGCAATCTCTGACTGCATAAAATGCTTGGATGGGTCGCGTGGCCAAGGCCTAGGAACTAGAACAACTGAGAATCCATCCAGAATTGCCTTTTGGAGCTCTAGTTTTTTTTCCTCAATTGATGTGGTGATGTGCATTGTTATGACCTTTGAGCGGTCCAAGGGGACTTGGGCTTTGGATGCTGCTACCTGAGTCGCCGAAATTCCTGGAATTATTGTTATTTTACTAAAAATTTCTATTAGCCTGTCTACTACTTCGGACTCTGAAAAATTCACATCTCCGGTAAATGGCACTACCAGTTTTTTTTGGCCAAGTGTTTTTGCTACTTTTTGGTAAGCCTCTTCTTGGTTTTTCATTGTTATTTCGTGGACTTCTTTTCCTTTTAGCAATGATTCGATTGTCTGCAGAGTATACTTGTAGCCAATTACAATATCGCAGTCAAGAACTATTTGCTTGACTAGATCTGTAACATATTTTGGCGAGCCGGGACCTACTCCAACTGCAAATACATTACTCATGATTCAGTCCTCGACTTGATGTATTGTACTATTGGTACCCAGTTAACTTTGAGAAAATTCATTGGTGCCTTTGCTGGATAACTGACCCAATCACGCACTACTGACAAATGGAATTTTCTTTCCTTTTCTTCATCTCGCAGCTTTAGGACCAGAATTGTGCCCCAGGCTTTATCTTCGGTATCTACACTGATTACATCAGACATTAGAAATCTTAGATTTTTTTCATTTTCCAAGTCTTGTGCCAGATTTTTTTCATTATAACCATCATGATTCCAAATTGTGTTTTCTGGGTCTTTTAACAACATCAGGGTTTGTCGCTGGACAGTTGACTTCCACCACTGTGGCTTTGCCTGTGTCTTTGATACAAAGTATAGGCCCTTGTTGGTGACAAAAAACATGCACTCTTTACTTCTTGCAAACAATTTTTTTTCTTCAAGCCATATCGATAACAGATGAGTTTTTATCTTCTCATCAGAATCCATAAAATCCCAAATTGGGTGTTTGTTAAAAACTAATGCCATTAGCTTTTATTTGAGGTGGCAAAACCCTCGTTGTTGCAACAACTGTTCATTCTTTCTGTGATCGGCTTGTTTGTTGTAGGATTTTTACCAACATTTGCGGAAACCGAAATATCCGACCAAGTTGTGGTTCTGACCACCCAGTCTGGAGAAATGGTAATTGAATTGTTTCCAACAGATGCGCCAAAAACAGTAGAGAACTTTGTAAAGCTAACAAATGAGAAATTTTACGACAGAACCGTTTTTCATAGAATTATCAAGGATTTCATGATTCAGGGCGGTGACCCCAAGACAAAACCAGGTGGATACCAAAAACTAACTGAATGGGGAACGGGCGATGCTGGATATACAATACCGGGCGAATTTAACACAATTCAACACAAAAGGGGAATTGTTTCGATGGCTCGGGGAGGAGACCCGGACAGCGGTAGCTCACAGTTTTTCATAGTGCATGCGGATACGCCATCTTTGGATCAGAACTATGCGGCATTTGGTAGGTTAGCTACTCAAACTAGCTATGAAACACTGGACAAAATTGCAAACCTGGAGACAGGCGGTGAAGGCACAAATGACATTCCATTTGACTGGGGCAAAGCAGAGATCCTCAAGGCCGAAGTCAAAAACAGATCAGACATACCAGACTTGCTTGAGCAGGGAGAGCCGGAACGAGTTGCTCCAAAAATTACAGAACAGGTCCCATATTCCAATGAAAAACTAGGATTCTCGTTTGTTCCTCCGGCAGGATGGTTTACGCAAGAGCCGCAAAAGCGAACTCCTGACACGCCAGATGTAGTGGCAGTGGGCGATAAAGTAGCTGGATTTACACCGGCAATCTCGGTTTCTGTCAAGCCGACAAACGGCACTACACTAGATCAGTTTTCTGAACAAGTAAAAGAGACGCTCAAACCAGTAATTGATGCTGGAGTATTAACAATACAAAACGAGGAGAAAACCACCATCAAAGGAAATGAAGTATATGTTCGTGAGGCATTAGGGAAATTCAATGTTACAGGAACCCAAGTCAAAGTCAAATTCAAAGAAGTTGTAATCCACTCTGGCGACAAATTTTACATTCTAACATATACCAACAGCGAAAATAATTTTGAGGCTACGATGCCAAAATTCGAAGCTGCACTAGAGTCATTTTCTACTTCTGCAATTCCTACAGATCTTGGCCCAAAACCTGATGAGCAAAAACCAATAGGCGAATGTGCAATTGCAACCGCTGCATTTGGAACGGAACTTGCCCCACAAGTCCAAACCTTGCGAGAAATACGACAAAACGTTTTGTTTAGTACTGGCTCTGGCACTGCATTCATGACCGGATTTAACGAATTTTATTATTCATTTAGTCCTCAAATAGCTGATCTAGAAAGACAAAATCCTGTCTTTAGAGAAGCAGTAAAAGCTACCATAACCCCAATGCTTTCTACACTCTCAATTCTACAATTTGTGGAAATTGACTCTGAGCAGGAAATGCTTGGATATGGAATTGGACTCATATTATTGAATGTGGCAATGTACTTTGTAATGCCTGCCATAGTAATTGTAAAAATAAAAAATAGATTTTGGAGCTAGTGCAAAAATCTCGGAATCTTTTTTACTATGTGAGCAATAGAGATTCTTCCTGGACCCATAGTTATGATGGTTAGATTTGCAGCAAGTAAAATCAGGTCAAACTCGTACGCACCCTGGCCTGTAAAGTTTTCTGCCTTTTTGACGTGAAATATTGCACCAAGCATTACTATTGATAATATTGACGCAGAGATTCTGTTCAAAACGCCGACAATTAACAAAACTCCACAAACAGACTCGGCAAGAATAATTGGCACTGTCATTTCTGCAGGCATTCCTAGACTGTTTACGAATCCACCAAAGCCTGGATTTGCGGCCTTGCCCAATCCATGCACTAGAAAGATTACGCCAACTGCTAGTCTGAGACCTAGGTGAGTGATGTCGTTTAGCTTTCCTTCTCTAATGTTAGCTTCCATTGATTTTTCGGCCCGATTACGATATAATAAAAGGTTCTATCAAAATACTCTTGAGAAATTGGTTAGCTCCAAGAACATAGAATACAAAAAGAGAATGATCAAAACCTGGAATGAAATCGCACCTCGCTACCATAAGAGATGGGCTGGCAAAAGCACAGGGCCATTCCAAAGCACGCAGAAATTGGTATCTGAGGCAAAACTACGTCGGGGAGACTTGGTGCTTGATTTGGCATGCGGAACAGGCGCCGTAACTAGGCAAATTGTGGGCAAAATAGGCAAATCTGGACATGTAATTGGCGTGGACAGCTCTGAGACAGCACTAGCCATAGCAAAGAAATCAGTCAAAAGCAAAAACGTAGACTTTGCAATACTTGATGCAGAAAACTTTGGATTTGGCCAGAAATTTGATGTCATTACATGTCAGTATGCATTATTCTTTTTCCCAAATGCTTCAAAGGCACTTGCTAACATTAAAAATGCTCTAAAGAAAAACGGTAAACTTGTACTTGCCGTTCATGGTGCAGGAGACACTGTTCCATATTTTTCAAGCATTCTGGATTCTGTGCAAAAATTCATCCCTGACTATATTCCAGCTGGGGCGCCAGATTTTGACAGATTTGGAACAAAACAAAATCTCAAAAAAGAAATCTCACTGGCTGGTTTTAGTAATGTAGTAGTACGAGAATACAAATTCTGGTATTCTCCCGGTTCGTTTTCAAAATATTGGTCTAACTATAGAAAATATTTGGCAAAACCATTAAAAGAAAAACTAGACAAACTCGACTCAAAACAAAAAATGGAGCTACGAAAAGCTGTTTTGCAAAAAACCCTTCCCTACACCAAAAATGGTACGATCAAATTTCCTTGGAAGGTTTTGGTCTTGTCTGCT
>CAYYBJ010000069.1:0-5486 GCA_964470325.1 uncultured Candidatus Nitrosotenuis sp.
CTTCTTGTAGGAATTCAACAAATCTACGGTAACTCTTGTGCTCGTATTGACGCAGCATGAGCAGTATAAGGTGCTGCCATACCTTGTACACATGATTGGACTTCCTGTGGAGGTATGGGGGTATTCTTGCTTTTTTGATTATCTGCATCATTGTACGAGCCATCATACAATATCGAGATGGCTTCATGGGAACAGGTAACAATGTTATCAGCTTTAGATCTGTCCGTGGAATCTGATCTACAAAATGGTCAAAAGTTAATGGTTTCTACACGGCTAGAACAATTGGAAACTCGTTTAGATAAAATTTCAGGATAGTATTACAAGCATTGCATTGAAACTGGGTTTCATGCCACGGACCCGGTACGAGCGCATCAGTGTTTTCTTCGCTTGATACTATCCTTGTGTGTACGATACGCACAAAGACAATAAAGCTGATCACATCTGATCTGTACATTTGTGAAATTAGAAGGCAAAAAACAAACAGGTGTTAAGGCGCACCAAAGAGGGTTTTCTGTTTTTTATCCACAAATGACAGATCCTCCATTCCAAGTAACATCCTGAGCTTGTTTGCAGTTGCAGGGCCAAATCCCTCGTACCGGTTGTTTGCCATTATTACCGCATAGGATAGTTTGTCTTGGATTTTTTCCAGCTTGGAAATCCAGGATTTCATTTGTTCTGTTCTGTCCTTTTGAAGCTTGCCAAAGTCTTTTTCTTGGATGGATCTGTCTCCAATCAACCTAAGATAGACATAGTCTGATGTTACAGGAGATGGGTTTTGCACTCCTGTAACATCTCCCCACACAAGGCAAATCTTTTTGTCTATCAGATATTGTATGGCAGGATCTGAAAACCAAGAAGAGTGTCGCCCCTCCATGGCATAATTATTTTCTGGAAAATATGATGACAGGGCTTCCAGCTTGGGTTTTGCCTCCTCAAATGACAGTGACGGGGGAAGCTGCACTAAATGCAAGAGATACTTTGTGCCAAGATGTTTTATCGACTGAATAAACTGCTCCAAATGCGGCGATAGGTTTGCCAGCCTATTCTCATGAGTAATGATTTGTGGAAGCTTTGCGGTGAACTTGAAATGATTTGGTGTCTCTGAGTGTCATTTTTTTACAGTGATACTATTTGGTATTGCATAAAATGTAGAGTTAACTTCTGCTATGTCAAATATGCCTGAATAATGCCTCAAAAAGTCAGATTTTGCTAGATTCTTTGGGTAAAATGGTCCCTGCCAGCCATCATAACCCATCCCGTGCAGCCAATGCTGATTTGCATTATTTTTTCTTAAACAGCTTGAATCCGAATCTGAACCCAGAGTCCTTGTCTTTTTTGCCAATGTTGTCGAGTGTTTCATATGTAATTTGCCTGCCGTTGCCAACCATGTTTGATGTTTTTAGCTCGCGGAACTTGAAGCGCTTGCCATTCTCCAGCATTATGGTTGCATCATCAGATAACGCAAAGCCAGAGCCCTCATCATGAAATGTCATAGTTCCGCCCTGAAGCAAAGTTATCTCACAGTTATAGTTCATTGTAGTGCCAAACACGACTAGGTGCTTTGCCCTAACCTTGACATTGTTGATTAAGTTATTTACGACCACCGTATCTGCATCCAATAGTACGGTTTCTCTGGCATTCGATATTACGACTTTGCCCTTTGGCGCGTGCAGTTCTGTGAAATGTTCTTTTGTTATGTATATCCCTACCCTTCCTTGTGGATCTTGCATTGTTTCCTTGATTCCAGTAACGTTTCCAACTAGAATGTCGCCGTTTTCTGCAGTTATTTTTACGCCGTGTTCCACTATGAAATTATTTTTGAGTGGATCAACTAGGATAAAGTTTCCATTTGTTATGGTGATTCGAGTCTTGTTTTCCTCTGCATATGCAAAGTACGGACTGGTCAAGCTACCAGACATGTTAATTGTTCCATTGTAAGTGAATTGCCCTGCCCAGATTTTGCCCTTGATTGATAGATCACCCGTTTTTTCTCGCGCAAATTCCACTTCGCCAAGTTCCTTGGAGCCAAAGAGCCTAGAGCCAGATGCATTGTCTCGCTGGAGTAGTGCCACCCAGTCTTGTGCCACCTTCATTTCTCTAGCAACGTCACCAGAGAGAACCAGGTTTCTTCGTCTTCGCTCTTCTTCGGAATCGCCAGTGTAGACCTTGGCTTTTTTGAGCTTTTCATCGTCAGAGTCTGGGTAAGCCTTGCCTGCCTTGAGATCTTCATAGGCCTGGATGATTTTTTTGACCTTTTCCTCGTCTCCTCCCCTGTCGGAGTGATGATCCAAGACCATCTTGCGGAACGCATCTCTGATTTCCCTTTGCGTGGCACTGGGCTTTAGACCCAAAATGTCATAGTTGCTCTCTACCAAGTGTCTTGTATTTGGTATGGTATGATTATGTATTTTTTGAGCAAAACCCCTCGAATTTCCTTATCATACATAGGAAAAATTGATCGCATCTCTGATCCCATTACACACAAAGAAATCTGAAATCTATTGGGATTTTTCTTAATAGAAATTTTTGCCATTACAATAACATGAGTCTGCGCAAGGACAATCTATCAAATGAGGCATTCTACATTCGGTGCATATCGACGCTGGTCAAAGAGATAAATCAAATCGAGATCAGACAATAATACAATGCCACCATACCAAACATAGAGCAACCTAGTGTACGGACTTTATTGGCACGAGTCTTTTATCTTTAAAAAATATCACAGATACAATGGCGTATCATTTGATGAGTGATGCAACAGCTGTCCCGACCTTTTCATACATATTTTGGCATCGGAATTTGATTACGCCATAATAAAAAATTTAGCAGGCTACTGAAGGTTTGATCTTTTCATTTAGCTTTTGAATTGACAGTGAAATCTCTACAGCAGAATTCCTAGTATCTGAGGAATCAAAGAACACCAGAATTGCGCCATCATGGAATGGAAAGAGATATTCCGTAAAATATTCTCGCTCTATAGTAGCAAAGCGGAGCTTGCCAAGCTTTTCATCAAGGTCCTTCATCATTGATGCCTGAAGGATTCTCTGCATAAAGACAATTTCCGATTCATGCTTTGATAGTGTAGAGAGCACCGAGTCATCCTTTTTCTCCATGTCGATTACTCGCCCGTTCTTGTTTAGTGCGCAAACAAACATTGCACGCTTGTTTTGTGAGAGAATTTCCTTGCAAAATTTTGATACTGTCTTTATCTGCTCAAAGCTGAGAATTCCAAGCATGAAATGCTCTGGGCAAAAATCGCATTAAGTCAATCCATAATAGATAACGTAGCAGTCAATAGAATACGTATTAGCCCTTCATTCCAAATCCCACTAGAACTGAATAGCATCCTAGGCCACATTCCTCACAGATTGGCTTCATGGAATCATTTTCCGCACTTCCAATGCAACATGGTCTTTTTTCCCTACCCATGTGATCTACTGACAGAATAGCCCATGTTGGGCAGTCAACCGGTGTTGTTCCCTGGCCTCCCCAGTTTTTCTTCATTAGTTCCAGTTGGCTGGGCGGATTTATGATATAGTCCTTGTATTTGTCCCGCATTGCGATTATACCATCAATGACTTTATTCCTCTCCGGCCCAAATGGCATCCAGAGTGGATCGCCCTTTGCAAACGGAGTGTGGAACTGGAATCCAATTTTGTTTGAATACGGTCGCCATTCTTCTATCACATCTGGAACAGTGGGATAGTTTTGCGAGTTTATCGTCATTGTAATCCAAATATCCTTGTATGATTTTGGTCCATTTTTTTGGATGTAGTCCAAGATGTTCTTTTTTGTTGTCTGGTGTGCCATATCACCCCGAATCTTGTTATGGATTTCTTGGGTACCGTCAATTGAAATCCAGTAAAAGTAAATCTTGTCATATTTTTTTAGCGGCTTGGTGCCGTTTGTCACAAGGCAGACTCGCTTTGGAAACTCGTTTATGAACAGTTCCACAACGTCTGGTCGCAGTGTCGGCTCGCCGCCAACCAAGGTAATGATGAATACGTGGTTTTTCTTGAATTTTTTCTCAATTACCTCTTTCCATTGGGGAATGGTCAGCTCTTCGTTTTCTTTGCGGTTTAGCCACCAGTAACAATGGGTGCAGTGCAAATTACAGACATTGATTATATCCGCAGATCCATACAATGGGCTTTTTTTGCCAAAGATCTTGTATCCCGCAAATTTGGTCAGAATATGAAAATAGCATGGCGCCTCTTGGAGGATTTGCTTAGGTCCCCTTCCCATTATCTCCATGGTTTAGCCTCCATAGTGTGTACTTGGATGCTAATTCTAATAAAGAATGGCATCTAGGCACAAAACCCATGGCTTGTCAATGATAATCAATGCATGAGTTCATATGCATGGTACTATTCAGAGAATCTGACGAAGGTCATAAGGAAAGTGGAGGTGTAAAGATGAGTTTTGACGATAATTCCGGACGACGTGATAACAGACGTTTCGGTGGCGGATACAGAGGCGGCAGACGTTTTAACAACGATAGAGAATTTGACGACCGACCAAAACCAGTAGAAACTGGCAAAGAGTACGATGTATCAATTACTGAGACATCCAGACAAGGCGACGGAATAGCAAGAGTAGACGGATTTGTCATATTTGTGAAAGGCGGACAGCCAGGCCAAGAGACCAAAATCAAGGTAACACAAGTTGGCAGACGTTTTGCAACAGCTGAACTAGCACAATAAATTATTTCTACAGAGTCTGTAGGAAAAATTTAACGATAATCTTTTTTTCAAATTTTTCTAATTTCAAAACCAGTTTATAGTAACATATATTGTGATACAGTGATGATCTCGCTATTTCAGCTCAGCACTAGAAATTATGATGAAGAAATTCCGCGAATCAGAAAGGCAATGGCCGAGCTGGAACTAAAATGCAATGTCAAGGACAGCTACAAGATCGGTGCACCGTTTAATCGCGCAGGTTGGACTTTTTTTGATCTGGAAATTAGTATGGAGCTTGCTCACTTGATAGAGACTACTGGGATGCTGGAAGGAGCTCTTGGATTTAGAATTGGCGAGCAGCTAAAAAATTTCATCGGGCATTATCTGGAATCATTTGGAAGTCAGGTCAGAATAAAGCAGATAGAATACGACTAGAATCCTTCCGGTGGATTTTGCACAAATACATTACAAAACAGAACGTCGGTCTTTTTGTCCCGGTATTGTACGTTGCAGGTGACAAACTTTCCCTTTAGCGCTTGCCCTAGGTCTTCAATGGTTCGCTCTAGTTGCGGTGAGTCGTCGTTTTCTACTTTTACGATATGGATTTTTTCCAGCTTGTCGTATTCTTCGGAATTGTCCTTTCTAAAGTGAGTGACATACATTCTAAACATGTTGCCAGAGAGGCAATCCATTACTGGTCCTCCGATCCATCTCCCATGATTGTCGGATGATTTTACATGTTATAATCGTAGATTATTGACATTCAATTACATCGGTTTTATTGTAATACAGAATATTTTGCTT
>CAYYBJ010000070.1:0-5403 GCA_964470325.1 uncultured Candidatus Nitrosotenuis sp.
AAAGAAAATCTTTTTCGATCGGAATTGATCAGAAAGGGTTTGAATCAGCTTCTTGTCATCCGAGCTGAACATACTTGCAATGGTGGAATTCTCCCAGGCAAAAAAGGTGAGCAGGCAAGACTGGCAGGAAGCACTTGCTGTAGTAGCGCAAAAAACAGTCAAAATCGACGATTCCGCTGTATCAGATATAGTCAAAAAGCTATCTTAGGCTATTCCACGTAATGATGGTGGATTAGCTGGTCGTAAAATCGAATAGACTTGATGTTGACAAATTCAAGCATTCCATATTTTGATAGCTCCCTGCCAAAGCCGCTCTGCTTTATTCCTCCAAAGGGAACTCGCGGATCCGATATCACCACATTATTCACAGTTACAATGCCTGACTCGATTTGTTTTGAGAGCTGTTCTGCTTTTTTGAGATTATCAGTCCAAATGCTCGCCCCAAGGCCATATTCGGAATCATTTGCCATTCTAATTGCATCCTTTTCGTCATCAAATATTGTGACTGGCGCAACAGGGCCAAACGTCTCTTCATTGGAGATTCGCATTTCAGGTGTTAGGCCTGTGAGTATAGTTGGCTTGTAAAAATAGCCCTTGTTTCCTATTTGGTTTCCACCAGTTAGGATTTGTGCTCCTTTCTTTTTTGCGTCCTCTACCATTGATGAAATGTTTTCCAAGGCGTCCTGATTTACTAGTGGGCCAATGTCATTCTCAATTATCATTGGATCACCGACTTGGAGGCGTTCTGTGTTGTGGACAAATCTTTCTATGAAATCTTTGGCAATTTTGCGTGAAACAAAAAATCTTTTTGATGCAACACAGCTCTGGCCGCAGTTGATGAATCTGCCCTTGATTGCACCGTTTGCCGCCTTTTCGACATTAGCATCCTCCAAAACTATGAAGGGATCGCTTCCGCCCAATTCCAGCACGCATTTTTTTAGCAATGATGCGGACTTTTGGCCAACCATTGCGCCCACTTTTGTGCTACCAGTAAATGTGACTGCGTTGACGTCAGACTCGATTAGGTGGTTTGCGGATTCGGAACCGCCAACCAAGGTCTGAAAAACCCCGTCTGGGACTCCGGCCTCCCTGCATGCCTTTTCAATTTCTATTCCACACTGCATTGTCACACTTGATGGCTTCATAACTATAGTATTTCCTGCAATCAGGCTCGGGGCTGCAAATCGCAGTGCCTGCCAGTATGGAAAGTTCCACGGCATAATAGAGCCAATGATTCCAAGCGGCTCAAATGTGACAAAGCTTTTTCTTGCATCGGTGTTTAGGATTTCATCAGAAAGTAGTGTTCCTCCGTTGTCTGCATAGAATTCTAGTGCCCATGCACATTTTTCTACTTCAGATATTGCTTCTTTTAGGACCTTGCCCATTTCTTTTGTGGCCATCTCTGCAAGTCTTACCTTGTTTTTGCGCAAATAGTCAGTGAGGTGATACAATGCTGCACGCCTTGTTTCCAGATCATTTTTCCAGCTTGAAAATGCGGCCCTTGATTTTGCTACTTGGGCTCTGACTTGGTCTTTAGACATGGATTCAAAAGTAGAGATCGGCTCTCCGGTGGCAGGATTAATTGTGGTGATGATTTTGGCGCTCATTATATTGTCCAGTGTTTCCTAGATTTTTGTTTTGTTGGCAAAGAACAGGCTGTTTACGGCATCATCTAGTATGATCTTGTCAATGCCTTGGATTTTTTTTGCTACTTGTGCTACTCGGTCTGGGCTGAGATCCTTGTCAATTGTGAGGTATACGGTAAGCATCGGCAGATACAGAATTAGCTGTTGCATTTTTTCTCTGACAATGTGAACGTATTGAGTCAGGCCATATGCTTCGTTAAAGTGCTCTCTTCTGCTTCGTCTTAGTCCGACTTGATAGTAAAACATCATCCTGTCCTTGTCTGGCTCTATTGGTACTGATGACAGTGATGACTGGTCAATTAGTACGTGACCTTCCAGGTCGATTAATCCCAAATGCACAATTTGCGAATCGGTTTTGAAAATTTCGCTGGCTAGTCTTCTGATTTCTTGAGAGACCAAACTAGGATTCACCCTCAAGGAATTTTGTTATGCTTGAATATTGGTTATATTTACCAACCATTGGTATTGTAAACCAATGATTACGATATAAAGATATTGGCAAAGGGTGCGATCTCGGCATGACTCAACTAATGATTTGGAGTATCCTTTTTGGTAGCACCCCAAAGTCAACGTCGGATTCAGAGACGACAAAGAGAACATTATTATCAATTTGAAAGCTCATCTCAAGGATTTTTTCACGCAATGCCATTGCGAACTTTCCCTAGCTGCGCATCGAATTCTTGGCGCATTTTGATGCGCAATACTAGTTCCATGAATAACATCTCATCGTCTTTTGCACTTGATAGAGAAGTTCCATCTCTCATGCCACCCTCAACTAGCCTTCCTTTGTTGTTAATGACGCCAGCAAACCGAATTTTAGGATCCAGCTGCATAATTTTTTTGCATAAAACAGAATAGTCTGTCAACGGTATCATATACAACAAATGCATAAAAAACTAGCTACTACAAAAAACCACTTTGCACCATTGTTTGGTAACAAATGGAATAAGCAGGAAATAACACAATACTTTTGAACTAGTATGATCTGACTCTAGATCTTCATCATGTTAGAGATTTGCTTGGTCGTGATTGGGTAAGATCATGGCAATGACGTGCAATGGGATTTGTGTTAGATACAAGGCGACAAAACGAGTGGGAAAAGACAGGTACGCCTTGGGACAGAAGCGATGCAATGGATGTGAAATATTCATCGAGTGGGATGGTCTGTGGTGTCCGTGTTGCAACTATAAGCTTAGGTCAAGGCCACGCGTAGGGCAATACAAGACAAAATACATGGAGCAGGCAAAAAAGCTGGAAATCAGCACGTGAGGGCAAAAATTTTGCCAATAATTTGTGCGTAAATATTGGTGGCAATTACCACTGATTACCAATAGTTACCAAATATTTATATACCCCTCATTGGTTGTAATAACCAATGGATGGAAAGAAATACCAAGCCCCGAGAAAGGACCAAGTAGATTCTCCTCCACAACAAAAGGTGCAAAATAAAATGACAACAAACGAAACAACAAAAGACGTGTTTTCAGTATACACCAAGAGCTTTGACAAGCTAAAGAGCGCATTAGACAAATCTGCTGCACAATCACTCCAGTCATACACAAGCCTAAACCAAGAGCTAGTAACTTCTTGGACTAGCTTTGTACACACTGCAGTAACAATCCAGCAAAGCGTAGCCAACAAGGTTGGTATTAACTATTCTTTGCCAGAACAAACCATTACAGCAATTTCTGATGCAACCGAAGCAATCGTAAAGGCAGTCGAGACAAACAACAAAGTTGTCCAGACAGCGTTTGATGCAACAATCCAAAACGTAAAGACAATCAATCAAAACGCATCGGCCTTTGCAGACATGGGTCAAAACATCGTTAACTCTTGGATCAGTGCCTGGAAACCACGAAACTAAATTTACTCTTTTTTTCTTTTTTTATTACTAAATCTGAATATCGTACCATATTTTGTAAGAATTTGATTATTTGTTCAAGAAAAGATCATAAATCTCAAAATAAGGTTTAACATTTTCTACACAAAGTGTGTCATACCAAGACCAAACCAGATAATACTCGCAAAAAATATTGTATAATGGCATCAGTAGCTGTCGCCAAGATACAATCGTTTTTGGCCTTAAGCTAGAGGTGCCGGATTTTTTACGCTAGGACTTGTTCTGTTGTTACAGCTTGTCTATGGCTTCCTTTGATTTTGTTTCTGCGTCCTTTGCAAAGTTCTTCCAGACATTTTGCCAGTTGTCGAAAAATGACTTGAACGATACGAATTCCGACTCTTTCCAGAGGTCTTCCCACGCCTTTTGCGACCACTGGTACGGGTTTTGCTCAAACTGCTTTGCCATGTTTTGCCATATTTCGTTGTACTTTTTCATCTCATCGAAATTTGAGGATTTTAGCGCCTGCTCAAAGCCCTGGATATACAACTTGAACGCACTTGTGGCCTGCTCCTGCATTGTTTGAAATGATTTTGCCCACATTTCAGTTGCCTTGGAATAAGCATCTAGCATATCGTTTTGCTTTTGGTCTTTTTCCATGGATTGGTATTGATACTATTACAGAAATAGTTGTTGATGATTGGGCTCTAACGAATGGCTTGCCAGCAACAACACTCAGGCCAAGTGCATCTTGGACATTCCTTTGGGGATTTTGCCTCTCTACATTCGGAAGGAAGACAGCTGCAATCAGCACATTTTATTTGCATATGCATGATCACTACTGGAGTACCTTTAGTGCTTTTGCGTTAAGGGTTTGTTTTAGGGTTCTTGGCTTGCCGTCTACAAATACATCTCCACAGCAATACTTCATGGAAAATTCTGCCATCTGGATTAGAATTGGCGCCAGTGCTTGGCCTTTTTCTGTCATGGTGTACTCTACTCGTGGCGGCGTTTCCGGATAGATCCTTCGAGTAACTAGTCCGTCTTTTTCCATTTCTCGCAGTCTAACAGAAAGTGTTTTTGGGTTTATTCCCTCAATAGATTCTAGGAATTGATTGAACCTGCTTTGCTTGAACATGAGCATGTTTCGAATAATGTGCATGGTGAATTTTTTTCCCATAAGCTTGAGTGTGGTGTCTACCGGACACGCCTTGAGATCACAACAGCTTGGGTTTAGGAATTCCTTGTATTCTTCTTTCAACTTACCATTTCCTCAGTTACTTTCTGTATGGAAACTTGCTATGTTAAATACTTACCTTTCTATAGTAACTACAAGGAAGTAAGTAACTATGGAATGTACAGACGGAACATGCAAAATAGAAAGCATAGAATCTTGCGCTTGTGGCTCTAGCAAGTCATATGAGCAATGTTGTGGATGCGACACAGTCGATCCAGTAGAACATGCCATGATGGCTTGGCATAAGGCGTTCTTTGCTGCGCACAATGATGCAATGGTCGAGCGAATGAGAAAGAGAATAGAGACATCCTATGGGCCAGTCATGGACAAGGCAGCTGATGCTGTCTTTGAAGCAATTGGCAAGGTTTGGGGCTCTATGCTGACTCAGTCCGAGGCAAAAAAAGAGGGTGCATCAAAGCTGCAAAAAATATTCTCAGAGGCAAATAAGAGATAGCTAAAATCCCTAATGCTATCTCTTATTTTCTTTTTTTTAAGAGTAAAACGTCACTGGCAGACTGCATGCCAATAGCAATTTGTAGACCAAGCTTCCATGAAGCATGCCAGTGACTTTGGTTACGGGTTTTAGGTAAAACATTTCTGCTTTACACTGACTTTGTTTTGTGGTAAAATCTATTAAAATTGGCCGAAGATTTTCCAGAGTTGTTCTAGAAAGATAAAATCGT
>CAYYBJ010000071.1:0-5394 GCA_964470325.1 uncultured Candidatus Nitrosotenuis sp.
AGACAGTGAATGTATGATTTCCTGGAATGACATTGAAATAAAGTGGCGCGCCAAGTGGGCAGAAATCAAGGAATTTGAGACAGAGCCGGATTCAAGGGCAAAAAAATTCATCACAGTTGCATATCCGTATCCCAATTCTCCGCAACACATTGGCCATGGCAGAACCTACACTTTAGCTGATGTCCATGCGAGATTTTTGCGCATGAATGGCTACAATACTCTATTTCCAATGGGATTCCACTATACCGGCACGCCTATTTTGGGCATGGCAAAGCGCATCCAGGAAGGCGACAAAGAGCTAATCGAGAATTTTGAAAAACTGTACCATGTTCCGCCAAGTACCATCAAGGAATTTGTCGAACCGGTAAAGATTGCGGACTATTTCCACGAAGAGATCAAACAGGGAATGATAGAGATGGGATATTCCATTGATTGGCGACGCGAATTCACCACAATAGATCCGGTGTACAAAAAATTCATCGAGTGGCAGTTTAGAAAATTAAAGTCATTGAATTTTGTAGTTCAAGGATCACATCCTGTAGGATGGTGTCCCAAGGACCAAAATCCGGTATCACAGCATGATACGCTGGGTGACGTCGAGCCAGACTTTACTGAATACATTTTGGTAAAGTTTCACCTGGATGACATGATAATCCCAACTGCAACACTTAGGCCAGAGACAATTTTTGGCGTGACAAACTTGTGGATAAATCCGCAGATCAAATACAAAAAGATTAAGGTAGATGGAGAAACCTGGATTGTCAGCCCCGAATGTGCATACAAGCTGGAATTCTTGAACAAGTCCATCACTGTCATTGCAGAAATTTCCGGCTCTGAGCTAGTCGGAAAATCCGTTTTCATATTGGATAAAAAAGTCCCAATGTTTCCTGCAAGCTTTGTTGAATCGCAGACTGGAACTGGTATAGTAATGTCTGTTCCAGCCCATGCCCCATTTGACTATCAGGCGCTAGTAGATTACCAAAAACAAAATTCTGCAGTCAAGATACAGCCAATACCTATAATCAAAACAGAAGGCTTTGGAGAAATTCCGGCAAAAGAAATTGTAGAAAAAATGAACATTACAAACCAGGATGACCCCAAGCTGGACGAGGCTACAAATGAGGTCTATTCCAAGGAATTTTACTCTGGGGTATTGCGTGAGAACACTGGAAAATTTGCGGGCCTCAAGGTTTCTGAGGCCAAAGATACGATTAAGGCCTGGCTTGCAGAATCAAAGAATTCAGACATTTTGCTAGAGCTCAACGATGGGCCAATTCGATGCAGATGCGGAGCGGAATGTGTTGTTAAATTACTCAATAACCAATGGTTCCTAAATTATCTGGACCAATCTTGGAAGGACAAGACAAACCAATGCTTTGAGGGCATGAGCATTCTGCCAAATGAAATCAGAACCGAATTCAACTATGTTGTTGGATGGTTGCGACAGAGAGCTTGTGCAAGGCAACACGGCCTAGGAACTAATCTGCCGTGGGACCAGAACTGGACGGTAGAAAGTCTATCAGATTCCGTCATCTACATGGCGTACTATATCTTGGCAAAATATGTCAATTCTGGAGAACTGAAAGCAGATTCACTGTCGGACGAGTTTTTCGAGTTTGTCTTTTATGGGAATGGTGATACAAAACAGGTAGCTTCCAAGTGCGGAGTACAAGAAAACGTTTTGCAAAAAATGCGGGCAGACTTTGCGTATTTCTATCCAGTAGATGCAAGACATTCCGGACGAGACCTAGTTCCAAACCACCTGACATTTTTTGTGTTAAATCACGTTGCAATATTTCCGGAACAGCTTTGGCCAAAACAAATTGTTGTCAATGGTTCCGTATTGATGGATGGCAAGAAAATGTCAAAGTCAATGGGCAACATCATTCCGTTGCGCAAAGCAATCAAGGATTACGGTGCAGACCCGATTCGACTAGCCATTATCATATCTGCGGAATTGCTCCAGGATGCTGATTTCAACTTGGAATCAGTCAATACCATCAAAAGTAGGCTAGAGACAATCTACGAAGACTGTGCCAGGCACAAGCCAGACGTGCCTGCAAAACTACAATCAGAGGACAATTGGATCCTAGGAAGACTGGACCATCTAATCACACAGACAACTGCTTCTGTAGAAAAAATGAGACTACGAGAGGCGTTGCATCACATTTTGTTTTCATTTGAATCAGACCTGCAGTGGTATCTCAAGCGAATTGAAGCCAAAGGCAGAACAGACATTTCCGGAATATTGCACAAGGCATTATCTGTCAGAGTTGCAATGCTTTCTCCATTTGCACCACATGTAACAGAGGAAATGTGGGCTCGACTGGGCAATTCCGGCCTTGCATCAAAATCAGCTTGGCCTGCACCAAACAATTCATCAGATGTATCATCAATACAATCAGAGGAATTACTCCAGTCTACAATAGAAGACATCAAAAATGTTCTAAAGGTTACAAAGATCACGCCACAAAAAATAGTCCTGTACACTGCCGATCCTTGGAAGGTCAAGGCGTTTCGCAAAATTGCTGCCAGTGTTGTTTCTGGCCAGACTAACATTGGCGCCATCATAAAAGACTTGATTGCAAATCCGGAAACTGAGAACATCAAAAAGGATCCAGACTTTGTGAAAAAATCAGTAAATTCCATACTAGCAGAACCTGAAGAAATGAGAAAGCTTCGTTCAGAACTAGAGCCAATCAATGAAGTTGTGATTTTGTCATCAGAATTATCCACACTAGTCAAAAAGGAATTTGGAGTGGACATCCAGGTCTTTGAGGAATCTGATTCCGCAAAATATGATCCAAAGAACAAGGCAAAGATGGCTCGCCCATTCAAACCCGCATTATACATAGAATAGGCACCAAAGCCAACAGATTCACTGCATAGTGTAATTAATGAACAAAATTTTATTAAACTTCATAAGCATCGCATGTTAAAGGCAAGAATACACATGAATGATTGCGACAAAGACTATCATGTAGAAATAGACGAGAAAATCAAACATCTCCCCTCATTACAAGAGTACAAAATTACAGGAAAAACATTAGTGCAACAGATTAAACAGAGACTAAATCAAATTGGAATTCAATTAACTAATGACAAAGAACTTGAAAATATTGATCTAGACTTGGAAAATATTTTCAAGCGAGATGCACAGCGTAAATTACGCGCAAACTATGGCAATTTGTCATCAGAAATATCTCAAAAATAAAAATGCGAATATATCTAGAGGCAATATGTTTTTTATTTTTATTTAGCAGTACTGATTCTGGTAATATAATTAGAGATATTTTTCACAAGGCAAAAGAAGGAAAAATAACAATAGTCACGTCAGCATGGTCTTTTAATCAATACTTGGATGAGATAACATTTCTATACAAAGACTCTGAAGAAGATGCAAAATTAAACGTCAGGGTAATGATCAGTATTCTATCAAGAAAGCTCAGTGAACTTGCAGAAAAAGACCATTATGTTGAAGTTGGACTGACTAAACCTCTACTGGATTCTGCATCACTACATATTTTGAATTCGGGTTTAACATCTGAACAAGCAATACATGTTTTTTCAGCTCAGCTAAACGGTGTGGTACATTTGTTGTTGCTGATGAGACATTCTTAATTGAGAGTGAGAATTGGAAGAGCTACTTTGACATATTCCACCTCAATAGCAGAGCCGATAGAACAAGGTTGCAAGAAGCCATCAAAAAACTTTAGAGATGTTGACACCCCCCCTCATTTTTTGTGCGTAAAAGTGAGGGTTTTTTGAGCATTTTTCATTTTTTGGACCAGATTGGATTTTCATCGTATTAGATAGACCTTGCAAAATAAAACATGCAGGTTATTGTATAATAACTGCAGCCAACTACGCAAAACACCGCACATTCTATTTATTAGACCAAGGAAAATTCCAACTCGATGAAGATAGCCGTAGTAGGAATCGGAGTTGCCGGCGGATACTTGGTGTCCCGACTCAAAAAAGACCATGATGTTGTAGGCTATGAGCGCATGACAGAGGAAAATCATGACTCTATTTGTGCATGGGGCACTTCGGCAAATGAAATGCGGGAATTGTGTGCAAAATCTGGAATCAACTTTGATGATTTCATCATTCACCATGGAAAAGATATGCACATTGATATGAACAATAGTGAACGATTTGATATCAAACTAAAGGGTTTGGTCACCTTTGATAAGATTGGCCTAATCAAGAAAATGTCAGAGGGAGTAAAGATTCACTATGGTGTTTCACCAAAATTAGAAGAGCTAGAAAAAGAATATGACATGATTGTTGATTGTACCGGATTTTATCGTGGATACTTGCCAAAAATTGAAAAAGACTTTTTCCTGCCGACATACCAGTACAAAATACAATATGATGACAAGGTTCCAATTGATGATTTCTTTGTAAAGCCGTTTGCAAAAATGACTGGATATTTCTGGTATTTCCCACTAAATGACAACATGGCCCACATTGGTGCAGGTGATTACAAGAAAAATCATGTTGAAGAAACTGACAAGTTCTTCAAACAATATGGCGGAAAAATAACCAAGACTGTGGGTCGCCCAATCAGACTAGCTACGCCAAACATGTGCGAGCCGTTCTATCATGGTAAGGTAGTAGGTGTTGGTGAGTCAATTGGTACTGTCTATCCGTTGCTTGGCGAGGGAATTATACCCAGTATGATTTGTGCAGATATCTTTGTTAGAAATATGAACAATTTGCCAAAATATAGGGAAGAAGTACTGGAATACTTTGCAATTTATGGCAAGGTCTTGAATTTTGTTCGAGACAAAATGCACGGCAAGTTCTCTACTATGCGCAGTATTGTGGATTTGATTTCCATATTTCGCTATATGAAGAAAAACGAGCAACGTTTTGGCATGGAAATTCACATGAGAGATTTGATGAAAGTGGCCAAAGCATAATTCAGCTAAACTTTTGGTTCGAATTCAAAATTATTTTTCGCAACAAATCTGATTTGTAGCGGATGATTTAGGCATGAAGTTCGAATTTGTATGGGCCCATCTGATGAGGGGGGAATAGATATTGCCCCTAGATTTGACCATAAATGAAAAATATAGCTAAAGTTACTATGATACGATAAAAGAATTTCCGATCGAAAAAATTTTGGTATTGAGATACGCGTATAGTTTAGATTAACTAAAAAAGAAAAAAGAGGGTTATTTTGTTTCATCTAGGGCCTTTACAATATCTCTGCCGTGAGGATGTTTAGGATTGAATGCCTTACCATCTTGGATCTTGTATTTTCCATATTCTCCCAATTGAACAAATTTGAAATTTTTTTCAATTATGTCACTAGGATCTACTGAAATATGGACAATGATATCTTCTCCCGATTCAAATTGAGGCGAATTCGGGTTTAGATACAGA
>CAYYBJ010000072.1:0-5349 GCA_964470325.1 uncultured Candidatus Nitrosotenuis sp.
GAGCTACAGGTCCTCAAGGAATTCAAGGATTAACAGGAGCTACAGGTCCTCAAGGTCCACAAGGTCCAGCAGGAGCTACAGGTCCCGCAGGAGGATCTAATGTAAAAATTGATACTTTGCCAACTATTCCAACTGATCAATTCATATCATCATTTAACAATTCTACTGGTGAGTGGACACTAAAGACATTCTCGGTTAATACTGCTACATGCCCTGCAGGACAGAAAGTTTCTGCAATTAATAATGCTACAGGACATGTAACTTGTACTGTGGAAGTTGGAGATGAAATTGGTACACAAGGTGGTGGTGTCTACAAAAAAACTGCAACAACATCACCGGATCAGAGAATTCATCTAAACTTTGGTGGTGGCACTGTACTTACCAGTACTTTGTCTTGTGATAGCTCCACTGATAGAGCACTTGCGGGTGGTTGGACAGCCGATATCCTAACTGAGGCTTGGGTTATGGTAAAATCTGAGCGAGGTAGTAATGCACATCAGTGGAATTTCCAAGCTCACCAAGGTCTATCTACATCACACATCACGGTAACTCCAAGTATTACTTGTCTTGACTTGACACCGCCATAAGAAGAGCGTATGATGTTAAGACGTGTTTGGAGAATCTACCATAATTATTAAATGATTTTAGTCGTTTTGGTAATAAATTGAAACTTGTTCAATTTTTGTTATTTGTGGGAGTGGGAATATTTTTCTCAGTTTTGTTGTTGATTAATTTTGAGAATCCAAATGTCATTGGAATTAGCTCATTGCCAGAATCTATTCCAACTACTAACCTCTTACTTGCTGGTCAAGTCTTGCGCCCAGGCGACTGGATACAGGTAGTTGATTTTAATCAATACTTTGTGACTGGCAATCTGATGATGACACTGCCGTGCAATAGCGCCGGTATGCCAAGTGTAGTTCCAGTTGGAGGAGATATTGATTTGAGTATACATCATACATACCTAAGTCAAATTCCAATTTCGATTATCAACCATGCATCAAATAATGGAACAAGTTGTATGTATAATGCCACAATTAACGCAATAGATCTTGTATGTAGTCCTAGTCCTAATCTTGATACAAACGAAGCATACAATACATGTCCATCTGCATTAACTCCGATGCCACCACGCGTCACCACTGTTGGACTCTTAAACACCGGAGAAAAAAATGTCGTTTTTCGGACAGGTAACTCTGTTGTTTTTACTCTGACCGGGGTTGCAGGCGATATCTCACAACATCTCAACCAATACGGGCACCCATCAAACCTTCCAACACATGATCCTGATTATCATGGTGGTGCCAAAACATTCGAAGATTTGATGGGAACTAGTGCTATTGTAATAGGATCTGGAGGATCTGGTAACGATACATCAGACTCTGATAATGATGGCATCTCCAATGCATTTGATGTTTGTCCAAACGATTTTGATCCACATAACCAAGCAAATCACAGCACTCTTGATATCGATAATGATGGATTGACATTTGGTTGCGACACAAAAGATCAAGAATTGTACATTAATGTACAAGACGTTGTTAATTCTCCAGATCCGTCTTCTCTAAATCCATCTGGATATCTTAGTAACCTTGTATCTCATAATGGGGTATCTGGATTTGGTCAGGTAACTGGGGATGCAGACGGAGATGGATTCCTAGATGGTGTGGATTCTTGCCTCAAATGGGATCTATTAGATAAATCAACAGGCTTGCCGCTGGATGTGGACGGTGATGGTACTACATTCAGCTGTGAAGTTGCAGATGAGATTGCTAACAGCTTCACTGCACCATGATATTATGGAATGGGATGATCTTTACAATTGAACCCATATGTGATACTTTTACTGGCTTTTGGAATCTTATTTCAAATCTCACTAGTAGGTGATGCTTTTTCTGAGTCGTATTATAATACCAGCTTTTACGGAATTTTAACAATCTTCAAGTTCATGACCGAGGATTATCCTTTTCTTGGAGGCAATGCAACATTTAGTGTATCACCAAATCCATATTTTGGTACAACCGATCCCTTTTTTATAAAGTTTGCAAATGATGCAAACTTTACAATCCGTGATGGTGATGAGTATGATTTTGATCCGATGACTGGCGTAATTGAACTCCAAGCAATAAATAATGGAACATATACCATTACAGAAACTAAAGGAATTCCAGGAGTTGGAATGCAATTACAACCGTCGGTTGCTGTTGTCGACGGCATGGGAACTGCATATGTTACAAACATCTTTATCAATTTTACCTCACAAAACACACCAATCGAAATGCCAGCGCCTAACATGAACGGCAATGAACTAATTTTCTTAAATCAAACATTGGGTGCAAAAATAAACGGTGTTAATCTAACCGCGAATAATCTTCCATCATCAATCCAGGTTAACAAAGATTATATTTTATCAACAACAGCTCCAGATGCTATATCTTTTGATCTAAACATTGCACCGTCCTTTGACACTGATTCATTATTTGATAATCTGGGAATTCCAACATATGATCTTCCGTCATCCCAGTTTTCTTCAAACGGTACGGCATTCATTCCACCAATATTTGTAGCACAATCGACGGATGGTGGTTATATTATGACATCGCCGAAACTAAACCAAGTGTATTCTGGTTCAAATTTAGTTCTGCGTTTTGATACTGTAAACTCTAATACGATACCGCTAAAATCCATCTCGTTTCCGTTTAATGTTGATTCTGATGATGTTGGTGTTGCAGTCCGATCTTACACAGGTGTCCCCTCAGGTGCACCGTCGTTTTCAGGTTCTGCAAAATTGTTTTTAGAAATATCTTCCACTAGGAATGTAAATATTTCTGACGCTACAACATTTGCCACAAACCCTCAATTGTACTTTACCGTTGACAAGGTAAATGCTTCATGTCCTTCTGACGTTTCAGTACATCTGTTGATGAATGAGGGTTTATCGTCTGCACACTGGCATCATATTAGTACAACATCAAATTTGCAGCGTGAAACATCTTTGGACACTACAAATGCGTGTGGATATGTTTTGGAAGTAGATCATTTCTCATCATATTTGGTTGGAACTGGAGGTTCTTCTAGTTCTTGCGCACCGGATGATCATGCATGCCATGCTTCATCTGGATCCAGTGGTCATGATCATGGCAGCCACAGTAGTCATGCTGGACATGATGGAGGGCATGGTGGACACTTTATTGATTGCACAATAAACGGATTGGTCAATGACATAAAATCTGACCAAGTATATCTTAACATTCATACTGATTCTGATGGAAATCCAGAAACAAACACTGGACCTGGCGATCTGTACAACCCAGGAGAGGTAAGAGGGCATCTAAAGCAAGTGCACACATCAAACTATTTTACATCATTTGCCAAACCGAGCAACCAAGTGCTTGGTAACATGACAAACACTTCTTTATGGGATAAATCAAGAGCAACTGCAACCATACTTCTGGAGCAAATCTCTTATAATGAAATGCGTTATGACATTTCAGGTAAGAACCTTCCAAATGTAGTTGGCATTCATCTTCACAGAGGGGATGAACGACACAACTCACACATTCATCTTGCAGATATATTTGTGCCAAACAATAAGACAAAATCAATCAATCTAACCCCGGCAACACTAAGAGGAGTCATAACTGATAGTGATATGTGTCCTGCTGGTGCTAATGTTGGTCATAATATGAATGATCATGCAGACCACACAGGGCACGACGAAAAAGCAGACCACACAGGGCACGACGAAAAAGCAGACCACACAGGGCACCAACAAACACTGGAACGTGATTCATCTGTGGTTACATCTGGAATGGAATTCGAAGGAAAAACAAAGTCGATTTGGCTCAAAGATTTGGCTTTTGATATTAGATACTCAAATAATGCAAAATTATTGTCTGCAAAAATTGACAGAATAGAAACCACGGCTTTATTCAATTTCCAAATAACAGAACCTACAAATAATGAAGTATTGGCCAAGATTCCATTCTATATCTCTGAAAAATACCAAAAACTTGAAGTGCTAGCGGATAACAAAAAATTAGAATACGAAATTGCAGATCTATCAGAAGAGAACTATACAATAAAAATAAAACTACCAAAAGAGTCATCTGCGCTCCAATTACTATATTCCAACTTGGAATAAAATCACCATCTCACAATCGAGTTTTACTGATACTCTGATCGATCTGATAAACATATTGTTGTGGTTTTGGAGTTGATGTCTATGATATGCAAAAAATCAACAGGAAATTGTAAGAATAATCATGTCAATAATTTATGTGGTATAAGATTTTAGAAAATCATGTACAAATCAAACTTGATTGATAAATACTAGAAAATAAATTCCAGTGAGAAACCAAATGAATACCAAGGGACCTGATTCTATAAGTGTGATTTCTCACCGGAGTATTACATATCATACCATAACAGAATAATTAAGAAAATTGGTACATTTGCCAAATCTACTATTAGGAATTGGATTCTTCGTTTATTAGCTGGATTTGACCAAGCACAAACGTGAAACTAGGCATAATTCTTGTTTTTGGCGTGATTGTTTTGATTGCGTTCTATGCACAGTCGTCATTTGGACATGGAGTAGGTGGAGAGACATTGCCGCCTGTCAACATTGATGGCAAAAATGTAACCCTGTCGCTCTTCGTCAATCCGCCAACATTTGATAAAAACATCGGCGAATATGAAATCCTGATCAAAACATCGGAAACAAACACCCAAGCAGTAATTCCACACATTACATACTTGGTGGAGATAAGCAGGGACGGACAACAACTACTTAGTGAGCGATTCCATGATGATTCCAGTAATTTATCCATTAAGGTTATTCCAAAAAACACTAACAAGGCAACCATTCAGGGAAGCAACTTTGGCGAGCTTGGGTGGATGAAAAATACCGATCTGTTTCCACTCAAAGTGGAAGGACCGATTTTTCTTTCTGGAGGATTGTACAAATTCCACATTGAAATTCTAACAATCAATGCAGACTCTAACAAACTGGTAAATCCAGTAAAATTTGATGCAGCAATCTCCCTTGCAGAAAAAACAAACTATCCAATATCATACCAAGACAAGGACTATTCCATCGGTGTAATGTCATATTATGATACAATAGGTGACTTTACGTTTGATGAAGAATCTAGAACAATGTCATTTACGATGCCATATGATTGGAGCTCAGAAAACATTGCACAAACAAATGTAGTGCACCAAGAAATTCATATTCCAAAAACATTTCCTGAATTACTAGTCACAAAATATGATGGAATGGTTAACGGAATCCCAATACCTGAATCTGCAATAACTGTAGATGATTTTACCACAGACAGCAGAATT
>CAYYBJ010000073.1:0-5306 GCA_964470325.1 uncultured Candidatus Nitrosotenuis sp.
AAGAAAAATCATACAATCATCGTGTTTCAGAGCGTCTCAAGGAAATTAAACATCGATACTATCACGAAACAGGAAACGATCTGACAACAAAATAAAAACCCCAACAAATTCATCAGAGCAATGCGTAAAATTTACGGCATAGTAATAGCAATCGTATGCGTTATAGTGTCATACTATATTGTGTCTGCATTTGTACTGCAGCAACAATCAATTAACAAGCAATCAATCTATGTGCATTTGGAGCCAGGATGGAATAGCTATCCTGGCAACATTGTATATGAAATAACAAATGTCTGGTCGCGCCAAGACACAGTACATCTTAGCGCACAGGAAAGACTAGAAATTTCAAAGCAAAACAATGTAGATGAAATCAGATACGTCCATGACAAGCCATACATCTTGGTGCAAAACAGCAACACCAACTGCCGTGATACATGGGAGCCACACTATGCAAGATTTGGCGCAGACACGTTACGTCATTATATCGAATATGCAACAGGCGTACAAAAAAACCCAGACCCAAACGTCACTCTATACACATTGTCTCCAAGCATGCAAGATTATTCCGAGCAACAGGCGCAGCTTGCAACTGGATATTCACAGTTTATTCCAATTTGCACGTCTCAGGACGGCGCATCATTTGACTATACAGTAAAAATCAATGACAACACGGTTGGCTTTGATGTGTATTTTGTAGATTCCATACAGCAACAGACAAACTATGACACAAACAACGGCAAATTCACCCATTATGCCGACGGTACATGCCTTGGCAAAAATTATGAGCGATTCTCTGGCACGTGCAACAATGTGGGAAAAAACGCAGGACTGTTAATTGCAATACCTGACAATTTGACCCTACCATTGACCAAGATCCAAGTCTGGCTGTACGAAAAATAATGTGGAAAAATCATTATAATTCGCATTATACAACAAATAGCATGAAAGCAACGTTTGGCGCAGGCTGTTTTTGGTGCGTAGAGGATATTTTTAGGACCACGCCTGGAGTAAAATCCACAACGGTTGGCTATGGGGGAGGACACACAAAAAACCCAACATATGAGGAGGTCTGCACCGACAGTACAGGCCATGCAGAACTAGTCCAAGTAGAGTTTGACCCAAATATTATATCGTATGAAAAATTACTAGATGTTTTCTGGAGTTCCCATGACCCCACACAGCTAAACCGACAAGGCCCAGACATTGGAACGCAATACCGCTCTGTCATATTTTGCCATGATTTAGAGCAGCAAAAGATAGCAACACAGTCAAAAGAAAAACTAGATGCGTCAGGCAAGTTTGGTAAAAAAATTGCCACGCAGATACAGCCGGCACCGGAATTTTACAAAGCAGAAGAATATCACCAAAAATATTATGTCAAGTGCGGAATCTCTAGATAATTCCTACGCGTTATTTTAATAGAAAATTTACCAATGCCATATTAGTAGATGGGGATTAATGCCGGACTCTGGCAAAGCCATTGCCAGCCCATCTACTGATAAATTATCAGCGAGTCTTTTATTGCTATTTTTTGTAATCATTCTCATGGAACAAGCAAATTCAGTAATTGTACTGCCGCCATATTGGTTTGACATTCAAAATCCGCAATACCAGTCATTTTATGACAGACTAGTTGAGCTAGAAAAGCTCCGCGATACCATAAATGATGAAATCAACTATCTCAAATCAATACTTGCGGAAGCGACTTGATCTTATTAATCCCAGCATCACACCATAACAGTAGCGTTTCCAATTTTGGTATTTTATGGTTAATTTTATCACACCCTAAACTAGGATTGCAAAATATGAAGTGCAAAAACTGCGGCGCCGAGTTTAGAAACAGAGCATCCAACTATTGCTCTACTAAATGCGCAATTGAGTACATGACAAAAGCCGAAGCAGATTAGTTTATCTGGAAGATTCAAAGAATTTCAAATGTTGTATGGATTTGCAGTCATAGGCCTTGCACTGTTTGGCATGGTTGGTGTGATATTTGCACAAGTAGATCTTGGAGCTAGCCCTCAAACAAAGACCATAGAAATAGGCAAGCAAGTCCAGATTGCAGCTGATCTGAAAAACAATCAGGACTTTGAGCAAGAGTTTGCGTATATTGTTCAGGTGCAGGATGAAAATGGAGTTACAGTGTCTTTGGCCTGGATTACTGGAATGCTGTCTCCTGCACAGTCGTTTTCACCGTCCCTATCATGGACGCCAAGCCAAACAGGAAAATACGAGGCAACAATATTTGTCTGGGAGAGCATTCATAATCCGTCAGCACTATCGCCTACACTTTCTCTGAAGATTAATGTGGGCCAAGATCTCTGAGGTCATCTTATGGGTCTAGAGTATGAAAAACAGGTAACCGATGCGCGCGGGACCATAATCTTTCTAAAGTATGGTGAAAAAAGCCTCAACTTGGTCCAAATAAAAAAGGGATTTGCACGCGGAGGGCATTATCACGCGTTTCAGACAAGACACCACCTCATTGCTGGTACAATAGAATACCGAGAAAAAGACATCAACACTGGCCAAGAAAAAATCCAAACCATAAGCGGGCCTGCAATAATTACCGTTCCTCCGATGGCTGCACATCTTTTGATTGCACAAGAAGACACCGTCTTTGCAGAGGAATTTGAAAAAAACTATTCCGCAACTGAATATGCGCCATACCGAGAAATTGTGACTCAAAAAATGTCATGACTTATTCTATTTGGCTTGTTCCCTCAAAAAAGGATGCAAAATATCTCAATGTCATAATTCAAAATTTGGCAAAAGAATACAGCGCACCAAAATTTTCTGCGCACATTACGGTGCATAGTGGCATCTCTAGTCTAAATGATGCAAAGCTAGCTGTGCAATCGTTGAGTATGGGTAGAATTCATGCAAGAAAATTAGGAATTGGTAAATCTGATTATTTGTGGAAGACACTGTACATTAGAATAAAAAAGGACCAAAAACTGGGTGCAATTCACAAGACTCTGGCAAAGAATCTAGACACAAAATATGTTTTTTTGCCACATATTAGCCTCATTTACAAAAAACTTGATGATTCCACAAAAAGAAAAATCATCAAGGGTCTAAAGGCAAAAAAGTCCTACACCTTTGATGGTTTAGTAATAATCCGATCATCAAAGAATGTGAAAAAATGGAAGATAATGCATAGAACTAGGCGCATCACGGATTGTTAAATTTAGTAAATCTCTGAGGTCTTAAAATACCAGTCATACATACAAAAAAGGAACACTGCATGGCAAACCTGACTCCTCAGGAAACTAGGGCATTTGTGGAAAAGATGATTGCCTCAGGCAAGGGCGACCCAGGGCGACTGCAACATATCTTGACTGTTCTAAAAGAAGGCAGGCAGCTGTACCAGTCCGACCAAAAATATCTGGACGCCAAGTTCTCACAGGAAATAGGGCTGCAGGAAAAGCTCAAAGTAGAAGAAAGCGTCCTAGTCAAAATCCAAAAACTCATCTCATCTGGCGCAGGTGACACAGGGCGACTCCAATTCATCCTGGAGTTTCTAAAACAGGGAAAAACGCTGTACCGCACAGACCAGCAGTACCTAGAATCAAAGCTGGGCCAAAAGATCAACTATGACAATATCATAACAGAAAAGCACGATTCCGATAAAACAATAGAAATCCTAAAGTCCCAAGTTTCTTGGGCAAACCAAAAGATAGCAAACCTAGAATCAGTCATAAGCCAAAACATGGGCACTCTCCAGTCATCACAAAAACCACAAGGAACACTGCCCAAAGGCTGGCAGGGCCAATCACAAAGCCTAGAACAAATACAAAGACAGCTTGTATCAGAGCAAGAAAAGATGGGACACGAAAAAACCGAAGCGGAAAAAATCCGCATAGATCAATCCAAGCTCACCCAAATTATTTTGGACAGGCAGGAATTTGAAAAACAAGTCAAAATAGAAAAGGAACAGCTCCAAAAGCAAATAGCTCAGGAGCGCAGCAAGGTCCTGGAGCAAAACAAGCTAGTTGAGCAGATAAAGTCGCAAGAGGCAGAACTAGAGCGGGCAAGAAAAGAGCGCGATTCTATAATATTGCAACTGCAAAAAGAGCAGGAAGAGATTGCCGCCCAGGCTCAAAGCGAACGCAAACGCCTCTCAGAGCAAGCCCTAGCTGCCAAAAAAATCCAAAAAGAAAAAGAGCAACTAGAGTCGATTCGCGCAGAAAACCAGAAAATAATTGAAGAGACAAAATCACAGGAAAAGCAGCTAGAAGAGCAGGTAAGGCAAGAAAAGGCAAAGCTTGCAACCCAGGCAAAGCTGCTAAAAACAATATCAAGATATGAAAAGTTTCTCTCTGATTCAAAGCAAAAGCAAACTTTGCTCTCTGAGAAAATAGCAGAGCACAAAAAACACTTGATGTCTGCGGCACCGTCTGTATCTCAGATAAAGTCCGACCAAGAATTGCTAGAAAAAATCCAGCAAGAACGAGCTGCACTGGAATCCCAGGTCAAAACAACCCAGGCCCAACTACAGTTAATCAAAAAGGAAAAGGCCGCAATAGAAAAACAGATCAAGACCCAAAAACTCCAAGTCGAAAAGGAAAAGAAAAAAGAAGCTGCAAAAATAAAGCAACTGGAGCGAAAAAAGAAAGCAATATCAAAATCAATTAGTGCCGAATCTGTAAAAATCAAAAAACTGGCAAAATCCTAGCTGACTCTGATTGTGATTTCCTGACAGCATCCTAGGGGAATTGTTCCTGTTACCACGTGCCTGTTTTGTTTAATGTGGGACGTGTATTTGCGCATAAATTTTTGATATTTTGTCGGCAACAGCACATTGTCTGTGGCAATAATTCCACCGATTCTAGTCATTGGCAAGACCAGATCAAAATACTCTATGACGTTTTCCTTGTCTGCGTCGATTAGTACAAAGTCAAAGATTGGCTTGTCTGGCATTTTGTGCAAGACATCCAGAATTCGCCCCTGCCTGATTTTTATGATATTTGATACGCCAGCAGCCTCAAAGTTTGCATGTGCCATTCTATCTTTTATGGAACTGCCTTCTATGGTTGTGATTCTGGGCTTGTTTTGTATGGTGGCATCTGCAAACCATAATGTGGAATATCCAGTAGACGTTCCAAGCTCCAAAATTGTTCTAGCTCTGATTTCCCCAAGCAATCTATGATAGAATCTGGCAGTCTCTGGGGTGATTGCAAGCATTCTTTTCTGTGGCTCAACGTCAACTCTTCTTGTTTTTTCTAATATTGATTGACGCCCCAGTCTGACAAGAACTGCCCAGATCTTTTTGTTCAATAATTTATCACATCATACATTGGATA
>CAYYBJ010000074.1:0-5154 GCA_964470325.1 uncultured Candidatus Nitrosotenuis sp.
GGATAATGGCAATGTATGAGTAGTATCTTGCATCGTTACATTGAATTGCATTATTGCAGTGCCGACATTTCCTTCTAATACAGACGTATCATTAATCGAGAATTTGCATTGCTCAATAGGAGTATTACCTCCAATTGTTCCAGTAAATGTTCCTCCACATTTTACCAGAATTGTGCCAGGGTTTGATAGGGTGCCGGAATTTGCTACTCCGTTTCCTGCAGTATTTGATATTATTATGGTGCCAGAGTTTGTGAGACTTCCCTGTGCATTGATTACTATACCATTAGTACTTGGGCTTGCAATTATTACCGTGCCGGAATTTGCAAGTGAGCCAACAGTACTAGGACTGCCAAAAGTCAAGCCGTTTCCTCCTGGATTGATGATGTTTATTGTGCCAGAGTTGGAAATTGCTCCTCCGCCAAAGCTGCGAAAGGCGTCATTAGAGTGTTGCAGGTTCAGAGTGCCAAGATTCGTGACTGTTCCCTGGTTGTTGACCTCGCCAGACGATGTGACTGTCACGCCAGGATTTATTGTGACAAATATTCCACTGCCAACATTTAGACCAGGACTAGAGCCTGCATACCAAGTAGAACCTGCAGACCAGCTGCCCGAGTTTACCGCCAAATAGTCAAACGGTCCGTTGTGCGGATCGATATCATCTGGAATGCCATCGCCATCAGAGTCAACTGGCGGCGGAGACGGTCCTCCTTGGTTTGAAATCACTCCAGGGATCGGATTTGTGTCAAACGGTCCACCGTCTTGGATGGTTAGTGTCAGAATGTTGTCGCCGTCATCAGATCCAGCTGCTGGAGTAGCATCAGTCCAAGTAAAGTCGGATTCCATCATCCAATATTTGCTGTTTACAGGAATGTCTCCAGGATATGTCAAAGTCACTGTTATAGTTTGGCCAGGACTTAGGCCAGATACGGTCCACGATGTAAATCCATGTGGGAATTGAGTAGTGGGCTTGCCGACAGTAGGTAATGAGGATTCAAGTACTGATGTTATTGAGGATACTCCGCCAGATGAAGTAGAAAGAGAGATTGTTCCAGTTCCAGTGGATGAAGTTATAGAGCCAAAGTCTGGTGTAATACTATTTATTGAATTAACTGCTTGAATTCTTCCCCAACCATAAACAGTATCAAAACCAGGTCCAGCTGGCGGATTTGGTGTAGTTAGATCAAGTGCATTATTTTCTATTGCAGCTCGCACTTGAGTAGGAGTCAAGTTTGTATTTTTATCAAGAATTAATGCCGCTAATCCTGCTACATGAGGAGTTGCCATAGAAGTACCAGAAAATGTGTTAAATCCACTTCCAGGTACAAGTGAGGTTACTGGATCACCTGGCGCAACTACGTCAAGTTGTGGACCTTCATTTGAGAACCAAGTTCGACCATCAAAATCATCTACTGCACCAACTGCTATTGCTCCAGACGCACAGGCTGGAGAAGACACAGCATTTAGAGTTCCATCGTTCCCAGAGGCCACAGCAACTATGACTCCAGATGTTACTGCGTTGTTTACTGCTTCTGCATCTGTATTTGAATCGCATGTACCAGTCTCAAGTCCGCCGCCCAAGCTCAAATTGATGACATCCGCACCATTTGTGACGCACCAATTTATACCTAGAACCACATTGGAATTAACCCCTTGACCATTTGAGCCCAGAACTTTGACTGCCATTAATGATGCGTCTGGTGCAACGCCACGATGTGTCGCATCTCTTGATGCCACAATACCTGCAACATGTGTCCCATGACCATTATCATCATTAGCAATCGAATCGCCATTATGATAATCATACTGTGCAATCAAAGGGTTTAGTGCAGGATGAGGACTCACTCCAGTATCCACAATACATACTTTGACCCCCTGTCCAGTAATGCCCGAAGAATATACTGAATTTGCACCAATTTGTGGAATGCTAGTACTCAGTGATGCGGTAACTATTGTGTCTTCAACTATTCGTGCCACATTCGGGTCTGACTGAATTTCTTTCAATTTTGCTGAATCTACATGCGCTACAAGTCCTCGCATTTTATCTAGTCCAGCTTTTACATTAGCTCCTTTTTTGACTAGTTCTACTAGATCTTTAGATTTTATATCATTCTTATAGAATATCATTACTCGTTTTTCATTTGCCTTTAATCCCATAAGGGATTCAACTGTTTGTGGGCTACTTTGTTTGGTTAATTTTTTTTCTTTGTATTGTATTTGTTCATCCGCCGCAAATGCTTGAGTTGAAAATCCCAAGACCAAGACGCCTGCAACCAAAATTATTGCAAGAAATATACCAGAACTAGACTTCACGGTGTCATCCCCAAATACATTGTATGACCTTCCCATCCCCCAATACGTCTCTGGGGGTAATTTTATATTTAAAGGATCATTTTTGTACAAAATCAAAAACAAGCCCAGATACCAAGATAGAGATATTATATTACCAAAATTTGGATCATAGTCATTGATTAAAAAATCCGACATTGCAAAAATCATACAAAATTATTCTGATTGTAGAATCGGAGTCCTAGGCAGCCATTCCGCATTAGAGATAATGGATGGCGCAAAGGATGAAGGAATCCCAACTGTGGTAATATGCCAAAAGGGTAGGGACATTCCATATCGCAGATTCAAGAGAATTGCAGATGAGATCATTGTTGTGGATAAATTCTCGGACATGGCATCGTCCAAAATGCAAAAACTCTTCCTAGATACCAATACCATAATAGTCCCGCATAGAGCACTGACAGCCTATCTAGGATACCAAACCATTGAAAAAAAATTCAAGGTTCCAATGTTTGGCAATCGTGCACTATTCCAAGCAGAGGAACGCAGTTTTGCCAAAAACCAGTACTACCTATTGGAAAAATCAAAGATTAGACTGCCAAAATTATTCCGAGATCCCAAAAAAATCGACAGACCAGTAATAGTCAAAGTTCAGGAAAAGAAAAGAAAGCTAGAGCGCGCATTTTTCACAGCATCAAACTATAAGGATTTCTTGGCAAAATCCCAGTATAAGATCAAAAAAGGAATTATTGATGTAAAAGATCTAAAAAAAGCAAGCATTGAGGAGCTGGTCCTAGGGACATACATGAATTTCAACTATTTCCACACGCCAATTTCTGACCAAGTCGACTTTATCGGAATAGAGCGAAGATTGCAGACAAACATCCATGACTATAATGCACTGCCGGCAAAACAACAACTAGACATCAACATAGACACACAAAACATCGAGGTAGGCCACACACCTGCAAGCATCCGGGAATCCTTACTGGAAAAAGTAATTGATATTGGCGACAAGTTTGTTGCAGGCGTAAAAAAGGTCTATCCACCAGGAATAATCGGTCCCTTTTCACTGCAATCAGTCATAACTAAAGACTTGGAGCTAGTAGTGTATGATGTGTCATTACGAGTGCCTGGCAACCCAATTGTTGCTACTACATCACCATACACAAAATACCAGTATGGCGAAACCTTTGGCGTTGGAAGAAGAATTGCAATGGAGATAAAGAGAGCGTTCCAAGAAGGAAGGCTGACCGAAGTCCTAACCTGAGTTTATTTAAAACCGAATCTCTTTTTGACCTGTTCTGTTGTGTAAACACGACCGGCCTTAATGTCAGCTAATGCTCTCTCGATGCTTTTCAGAGTTTCTTTGCTCAGATAATCATCGTCGTATTTTCTCTTTTTCAACTTAGATTCTCCATCTTGTCTTTGAGTAGTGTCTTTCTAACCAATATAGGAATGTTGTAAAAGGCGGCAAGAGCAACAGCATCTGATGCCCTATAATTCCTCAGTACGATGTCTTTTTTGCCTGTAAAGTACAGGTTTGCGCGCAAAACACTTCCGCTCTCGTACACCTTAACCTTGACTAGGAGCATCTCGTTTTCCTCGCAAATCTCTTCAATCATGTTATATATGGTTGGCAATGCATCGCGCCGCCCTTCCAGAAACGACTTGATGTGGCGCGCCACCTCACCGGAGAATGCGCGCATGTGAAATTCCTTCTTGTCATCAGATTGTAAAATTGTGATTCCCTCCATTGCGTATGGATCAATAAAGCCGACATGAGTTATCTTTGCGGTGGAATAATCTGGCTCTTGCTTTTGGGAGATATCCAATTATTCTGATATGGCTTTGGTTTCTATTAAACAATGATGTGATCGTATGGATAACTTATCAGTCCTACGCGGCTCTTAAATGCAAAATCCACCAAACCATATCATGCAAATAGACATACCACTATCATGTCCGGCATGTGGAGGCAAAATGTATTCAGTTGGCTATGACGCGCCACTGAAGATCCTAAAACCCAGAACTTGGCAGGTCTGTAAAAGCTGCAAGTTCTCTCGCAGTGTAGAAGACTTCAAAAAATCGCTCTGCTGTGCATAGCGGTGGGATGGGTCTTTTTTCTTATTTTTTAATTTAGTCTGAATAAGATTATTGAGTATGTTTTTGTGTATTTTTACGCCTAAAATGCTTTACATTTTCCAGGTTTACAAATTCCGAATTATTACCTTTAAAATATGATGCCAGCCTTTTTTCTATTTCTTTGGTTTCTTTTTTAGATATTGCTTCTTGTTTTTCAAAAAGTATCAGATACATTGCTTTGGAAAGCAGTTTATTTTTTCTTCCAATTAGTTAATCCTATCTCGTTGCATATTCACAAGATAGAATCGACAAAGTTTGCATTTACTCGATCAACAATCGGATAAAATTTAATGTCGCTCTAAAGACTAGATTCAAATGGCTAAAGACGGACGCGCACTGATCACACTGGGCTTTGTAGCAATTGCGATTTTGTTTTTGATATATGCAAGACTGGGAAATTCCGAGGTAACGCCAGCTGCAATATCATCCATAGAAAGGCTAGGCGTTGCATTTTACGGCATGATGGTACTGGCGCTTGGCGCCATATCGTACGGGTTTTACCAGTATCAAAAGTACAAAGTGGAGAAAAATCAGGACGACCCATTTTCTATAATAGCCCAGGTAACATGGAATTCAAAATCCCGCAAAATCTTTACCGCAACCGCACTTGGGTATGGAATATTTTTTGCACTAACGTCTGGAATTTTGGTATACCAGCCGGATGTTACTTTTTCATACCACTATAATGTCCAAATTCCATCTGCACAGATTTCCCCGTGTTGT
>CAYYBJ010000075.1:0-5032 GCA_964470325.1 uncultured Candidatus Nitrosotenuis sp.
CTCTTGCATCGGATCATCATTAATGATTTTTTGCTCTAGATAAGTTTTAGCATGTTTATGATCCTGTGAGTAGATCTAAATAATTTTATAAAAATAAAAAATTGAGGCTAGATTCAGCCTAGTGCTCTTGAATGTTTGTGAGTATGTGGTCGTTCTCCTGGGAACTTTCTTCTCATGTGTGCAGAGGGTCTGCCGTACAAGAGCTCCAAGAACCATGCCTCGTGTTCTATTTCTTCTCGCAGAATATCCTTTGCGACATCGTATGTGGCTGGATCTTTTCCGTGTGTCATTTGGCAAATTTTGTTCCAATTTACGATAGCGCCTTGTTCTGCCTTGAGGCATTTTTCCATGATTGCCCTAAGATCTGTTTTGTTTGGCGGAAGTTGTAAAAACTCACATCCAGACATTTTGATAAATTCTGTAGCATCATTTGGAAGACTGCCACCAAGCTCGTAAATTCTGGATAGACAGGATTCAAAGTGGCTAAGATCCTCAAGACGTGCGTCTTCTATTACGCCTTTGATTCCCTCGCCATCCACTCCTGTGCAATGCATTCTCAAGTTGGTGAAATAATAATATGCAGTAAATTCCACCGATGCGTTGTAGATTAGAAGTTTTATCAGCTCGTCAATATCCACACCGTTTTGTTTGAGAACATTTACACCGACGACATTCGGTTCTGATTGTGTAACCATGTCAGGCTAAATCGCATTGTAAATAAAAATCTGTTTATTGTGGAGTTATTTTTGTGATTTTGCTTTTAGTTCTTCTAATGCCTTTTTGGCCTTTTCCCAGGCAGCGGCTTTTGCGGCATCTAGTGTTTTTTGTTTTTCTTCATCGCTTGGTCCTGATTTTTTAACAGTGATGTTTGCTTTTTCCAGTGCCTTTTGCTTTGCTTCTTCCGCTAATTTGCGAGCTTCTTCAAGTGTCTTCGGTTTTTTTGATGTTGCTTCTGCAGGTATTTTGGATGTCTGATTTGCTGTTTTTTCTTGTTGTGCTTTGATTACTGCTGCTTTTTTGTCGGCAATCAATTTTTGTTTTGCAGCTAGTGCGTCTTGTTGTGCTTTTTCGTTTGCTCTTTTTGCTTCTTCTCGCAATGCCTTTGCTTTCTCGCTGTCTCCTTTACCAGATTGTTTTAGCATTGCTTCTCTTGCTTCCTGTGCCTTACGTTTTACTTCTTCTTGCTGTGCTTTAAGAATTGATTGTGGGTCAGTTCCTATGGGTTTGGACTGGGTTGAAGTAGGTGTCGGAGCGGTGTTTGCTGAAAATCCCGTTGGCGGTACAGATGTACTAGTTGGAGTTACAGAGATTTCATTAGAGCGTGGACTAGAACCTGCCGCAAACAATGCTGTTACAGTATATGTGTATGTTTTTCCAGGAACCACATTATCAATAGTATAGCTATTCACTGAACCAGTATTATCATTGATTATTTTGTAAGAGTCAATGCCTAGTTTTTCTTCGATTTTGTAACCGCCGATTGATTGCTTGTACGTTTGTGATGGTGCAGTCCAGGCAAGATAGATCTTGGTTGGCGCAATTGCAAATCCAGTTAGGGTTGGTACCGTTGTTTCTTTTGGAGATGCAGATGACTCTCCAGATGGGCCGCTAGTTCCAATCGAATTGATTGCATAAACACGATAATAGTATTGAGTTCCAGTAGTCAGTCCTGCATGTGCGTATGATGTCACTGCGTTTCCAGTATTTGGCACAATTACTTCAAAAGATCCTGTGCCTTTTTTGCTCTCAATTTTGTAACCAGTGATTGCTGAACCGCCGTTGTTGGATGGGGCAGACCAAGAGAGATTAATCTGAGTTCCTGAGACGGACATTGCGACAAGTCCGGTTGGTGCTCCAGGGGCACTGTTTGTAGTGGTTTGCGACGATGTTGTTGGTGTTACAGATGCCTCAGGAGATGGATTGCTTGGTCCGATCGAGTTTATTGCAGAGACTCTATACGTATAGGTCTGGCCCGCAGTCAAACCAGTATGCGAATAGGTAACTGCGGTGTTTACAGTATTAGCTACAAGCGTCGAATATGTTCCAGATGAGCCAATCTTGTACTCTATTTTGTAGCCTGTGATTGGCGAGCCACCATTGTTGGATGGGGCAGACCAAGAGAGATTAATTTGGGTTGCAGATGCAGATGTTGCAACAAGTCCAGTTGGTGGCGCAGGAGAGGAGGATGTTGAACCAACAGTCGGCGTAGCAGATGCTTCTGGTGAGGCAGTACCAGTACCGATCGAATTAATTGCATATACTTTGTAAGAATATGTAGTTCCAGTAGTAAGACCTGCATGTGAATAGGTGGTTGTACTGTTTCCGGTGTTTGCAATCAGTGTGGAATATGCAGTTGAGCCTTTTTTGACTTCAATTTTGTAGCCAGAAATTTGATATCCACCATTGTTGGATGGGGCAAGCCATGACAGATTTACCTGAGTTGGAGAGACTGCAGTTGCACTCAGACTAGGAGGCGCCCCAGGTACGCTTGCAGACGATGCAGATTTTAGATTAACGGTTGTTTCTGCAGACGGTTTTTCGCTTTGCCCAAAAGATGTAATTGCATAAACACGATAAACATAGACTTGACCTGCAGTCATTCCGGTATGTGAGTATGTTGTTGCAGTGTTACCAGTATTCGATACAAGTTCTGCATAAGAGCCACCTCCAATACGATATTCAATTTTGTAGCCTGTAATTGGATGCCCACCATTAGATGGCGCAGTCCAAGAAAGATTTGCTTGTGTTGGGGAAATCGGTGTTGCAACAAGTCCAGTTGGCGATCCTGGTAGAGACCCAACAGAGGAAGTAGACGGAGTCACACTTATCTCAGCAGATGCAATACTTGTTCCAACAGAATTTATCGCATAAATTTTGTAAGAATATTGCACTCCAGTAGTAAGACCAGTATGAGAATAGTTAGTTTTTGTTGCATCAGTGCCACTAGTTGTTACAAGTGTAGTATAGCTTCCACCACCAGCCTTATAATCTATTTTGTAGCTAGTAATCGTAAAACCAGACGGTGCATTCCAAAAAAGGTTTACCTGTGTTGGAGATACTGCAAATGCGGACACATTAGTTGGTGCACTAGGTACAATGGCATCTGCAAAAGCAGGAATAATTGTTACAAGTGAGATGCTTAGTATTACCGAATATGAAAAAAGATTGCGGCTTGACAACAAAAACTAGAAAAATTGGATGTTTTTATGAATTACTAATGATTTTGATAGTACCGCATTAGTAATGAAATACAGTATCACCTATTGTTTTCTTCCAGTCTGCTCGAATTCCTGGTTTACCTTTTAGTTTTTCAACATGATTAAACGCTGAAAGTCCTGCCGCTGCACCATCACCACAGGCTGCTACTATCTGTTTGTATGGAATACTTGTTGCATCACCTGCAGCAAATATTGCAGGATGTGATGTCTTGCCACCATCAGATACTTCGATTTCGCCTTTTTGATTTATCTTGACCAGATGTTTTACAAATTCCAGATTGATCTTAGAACCCATCTCTATGAATAATCCATCCACGTTGATTGTTTTTTCAACCCCAGAATTATCCAATAATGTGATCTGCTGCAAAGAATTAGTTCCAGTGATTGCCTTGACAGAAGAGTTTGGAATCAGTTCCACATTTTCTTTCCTTTTAATTGATTCAATTAGATCTTTGTCTCCACCCAGCGCGCCGCCTTTGTAAATTAGATAAACCTTAGACGCCATACGAGAAAGCAATATTCCAGACTCTACCAGATAACCTCCAACGCCAACAGTTGCAGTTGTTCTCCCTTGATAAAACGGGGCATCACATTTTGTACAATAATGCACCCCCTTGTTTGCAAATTGATTTTCATTTGATACGCCAAGACTGTTCGGTACCTTGCCAGGTGCAAGAACCACCGTCTTTGCCAAATATTCAGATCTAGTTGTTTTAATTTTGAGTCCAGTTTCGGCTTCATCAATTCTTTCCACAGTATCATACGTCATTTCTCCACCAAAGACAAGAAATTGGTTTTCTAATGTTTTAGCAAGTAATGGTCCACTAGACATCATTGTTCCAGGATAGTTTTCCAACTTGGGAATTAGATTTAGTTGCCCACCCAGATCTTTAGAAATCACAAGACAAGATGTTTTTTGTCTAGCAACAAATATTCCAGCAGATAATCCTGCAGGTCCTGCGCCAACTATAACAACGTCGTATTCTTGAACCAATTAATTCACAGATATCAGCGATGTAAGATTGTTTATTCCACTCATGCCATGAATGTGAACATCAATTGCAGTTTTGATTTGTTGCATGTCATTTGACTCCAGAATAATCAGAATATCATAAATCCCATAGACAGTTTTTACTGTTTTTACACCGGGGATTTTTTTTGCATTTTCAATAATGTCTTTTTGTTCTTTGTAATCAACATTTAACAAAACGTACGCTTCATTCATATGTTCACATATTGCTTGTGGTTTAAAAGGTTTAATCGACTTTATTGTATTTTCTTAAAACTAGGATGTATCACTAAAGATTGACACTATCCTCTTTGCTAGTTTTTCAATATCCACAGTAGGTTCTGCAGATATCAACAGAACAAAGTGGCTAATTGGAAATGGAAAGCTAATCAGTACAAGTCGATCTCGCCTTGCAGCAAGATAATTTATCGGACCTAAAGTTTTGTCAAATTCTTTGCGCAATGATACGCGTGATGCAAATTCCATAAAATCATCCAGTTTGGTTTCATTATTTTCTAGTGGGACAATTCCCGTCTTGAATCCACCTGCAACCAGTTTTCCAGACTCGTCAATTATTCCAGCAAAACGAATTTCGTTTTCTTGAGTCAGTTGAGTGCATTTTGATTCATAGAATTTGTATTCTGCCGTAGTCATCGAAAAACCATAATTCCGTCCATAATAAAAGATTTGTAGTCGTGTAATAATTCAAAATCAGAAACCTAGTTTCCACTAGTGTTTGATTTTAAATGAAAAAATCATCGCGCATAGTCTCTATGTAATGTGGCTAACCAGTGCTTTGGTCTAT
>CAYYBJ010000076.1:0-3917 GCA_964470325.1 uncultured Candidatus Nitrosotenuis sp.
TCCAGTGCTATGGAAATGTCTTCAATGTCGTGCGTTTTTTTGAATCTCATTTTTTCTCCTCAAATTCTATTACGATGTCAAGCTGGCGCAGCTCTTTTACAATCTTTGCTACCTGTTCCGTGTCAATTGGGAATCGAGATGTCCACTTGCCAGAAACAATGACCTTTGTCTTTTGCAGGCCTCCGGGGGACCATACAGCATTAATTGACAATAATTTAGCAGGAAAGAACAAGTCTTCGATGAATTTTCTGTCCGAGGCTTCGGATTCCACAAGCCAGACCTTGCCAGAAAACTCGCCAGAAATGGCGCGATACAGGGTACGACTCTTCCTGATAGTCTCAATGTCATGCTTTGATAAATACAAAATGTGATTGAGCCCAATTTGCCGGCAAGAATTCATGGAAAATTTCTCTATTTCGGGTATGGTCTTTGCAAGCTTGGCAAGCTTCATTGACGCATCAACGTCTGCCTGTGTTAGCTGACCTGTCTCCAGCTTGGACTCGCACTGGGGACAAAGGACGGAATTTTTTGCATCAAATAGACAGATTGGTACTTGCAATGTTTCAAATCAAAAATAAAACAAAGTTAAATGTTGCCCTCGGTTTTGGATCAACGATCCATGGGCTTTCTTGACGTACAAAATCTAAACACCACATACGATTCTGAGAAAGGCCTAGTCAGGGCAGTACAGAATGTCTCATTTTCTATCAATTCCGGAGAGTCAGTAGGGATTGTAGGTGAGAGCGCTTGCGGCAAAAGCACACTGGGTCTTTCAATAATTAGGACTGTTCCTGGCGGAAAAATCCAATCAGGTACAATTCTGCTTGAGGGAAAATCCATTCTGGACATGCCAGATTCCGAGTTTGACTCGCAATATCGATGGAAGAAAATATCAATGATCTTCCAAGGTGCAATGAACTCACTAGACCCAGTCTATACAATATCGCAACAGTTCTCTGACGTTCAAAAACAACACCAACTGGTTGACAAAGACATCGTCAAGTCCCTACTAAGTCAGGTAGGCCTAGACGAGTCCATATTATCAAAATACCCACACGAGCTCTCTGGTGGAATGAAACAGCGAGTCATAATTACAATGGCTCTGCTACTAAAGCCAAAGCTAGTCATTGCCGATGAGCCAACAACCGCACTGGATGTTTTGGTGCAATCGCAAATACTGAATCTATTCAAGCAGCTAAAAAAACAAGGAGTGTCATTTGTGGTCATATCTCATGATCTGGCAGTAATATCCGAAGTATGTGAAAAAATAGGAATAATGTATGCAGGACAAATGGTAGAGTTTGGCACATCGCAGCAAATTCTCCAAGACCCAAAGCATCCGTACACACAAGCGCTAATCAAATCCATTCCAAGACTGCATGATTCGCAAAAACCGCAATATATCGCCGGCTCACCTCCAGGCTTAGTCAACCCAAAACCAGGATGTCGCTTTGCGTCAAGGTGTGGGCATGTAATGGAAAAATGCAGCCAAGACCCAAATTACACCAAGACAGAATCAGGTTATGTGCAGTGCTGGCTCTATGAATAATTTTTCACAATAGGAAAACAAGCGTCAATAATTCGAAGCATTTCTGAGCGAATCACCTTTTTGTCAATAGAGACCCAGACTTTGTGCTTGCCGACACCAAAGGATATTGTCTGTACCTTCTTGCGCTCTTCCCATACAAACTGGACCTCGCCTAGGCTCTTGTCGAATTTTGCCTCCATGTCTGTTTTTATGGCAATGTGTGCAAACTGGTTTTTTGTGGCAGTCGAGTCAAGGAGCGGGGTCAGATTGTCTCTTCTTTTATATGCAAGCAATTCCCCGTTGGTGCTGATTACTCCTACGAATCTGATGTATGGACTGATAAGGAGAATTCTATTGCAAATCTCTTCTAGCTTTTTTGCAGTCATTTTCTGTCTTTGCCAAATTATTCTATTTTAAGCTCGTGGTGGATTGGCTTAATAATCATCCGTAACACCATTTTTCGTGGATTTATCTGCGATTTTTCCATTTGCCGATGAAATCGGCTATCTGGGTTTGGCGCTGGTCAGCTTTTTTGGCTCACTGATTCCATTTGTTCCATTACCGTCATTCATACTGTTAGCTACCATGTCTGCTGGCGACAAGTTCAACATTCACTATTTGGTGCTAATTGCCGCAATTACATCCACTGTGGCAAAGCAGGTCATATTTTTGATATCATATGAAGGACGCAGAATAATCAACGAAAAGACAAGAAAAAGAATGAAGCCATTTGAGAGACTGGTAAAAAGATATGGAGCAGCTGCTGCATTTGTAGCAGCTGCTACCCCAATCCCAGATGATCTAATCTACATTCCACTGGGTCTTGCCAAGTATAATCCATTACGGTTCTTTATCTCTACTTTGATTGGCAAAATTGTCCTGTGCTATGTCATAGTGCTGATATCTCATTATTTTGGAATGAATTATGTTGACCCACTCCTCGAAGACGTTGAGGACCCGACTATAATCTATGTCGGCTTTGCCATATTTGTTGGAATTACCACAGGTTCTGTGCTCTTGGTCTTGCACCTAAACTGGGGAAGAATCTTGGGCAAGTTTGCTCCCTGGACCGTGCAAAAAGACGACGACTAGATCCTAAAGTTCCATTTTTTATCTATTCCAACCCGTATCCCAATTCTTGGAGAGGAAATAATCTTGGATGGTACAATTCCATCTGCAATGTATAGTGACGATGATTTTACCAAGTCCTCACCGTATTGTTTTTTCGTAATGTCTAGTGCAATTGTCAGCTTGCCCGGACCGTTTGCCAGGTTTGAAATCTTGTCAGTTTTGCGGTTTTTAATCATGGTATCAATTCCTGTCTTTGGCTCTATTGCGCGAATCAAGACGGCTCCAGCAGAATGCCTGTGATTTCTTGCCACCACATTTACGCAATGATACATCCCATATGTGAAATACACATAGGCGCATCCGACTGGACCAAACATTGCCTTGTTTCTGGGTGTCATGCCGCGGTACGCATGGCTTGCAGGATCATCTGATTGCCTATATGCCTCGGTCTCTGTTATTATCCCAGATATGGTATTTTTGCCAATTTTGCGAACCAAGGTCTTGCCTAAAAGATTTCTTGCAACATCCACTGTGTCCTGCGAGTAAAAGTCTCTAGGTAATCTCATTTTTGTATGGTGCTTGCAAGTGTGGCAATGTCTTGCTCAAATATTGCCGCCAGCTCCTGATTGTAAATTATGGCGGCAGGATGAAATGTCAGAAAATATTTCTTGCCGTTTTTCTCTATTATCTTGCCCCTGTTTTTTGTAATCTCTCCTTGGCCCAAAACAGAATTGCTTGCGGTGTTGCCCAAGACGCAGATTATCTCTGGCTTTATCGCATCTAGTTCCAAATCCAAATACGCATGGCAAGCCTGTTGTTCTGACTCGTTTGGGACTCTATTGTTTGGGGGGCGGCATTTTACAACATTTGTAATGTATACAGAGTCGCGTTCCAGTCCATTTTCTGCTAGGGCATCGGCCAGTTTTTTTCCCGCAGAGCCAACAAATGGCTCACCTCTCATATCTTCAGTTTTGCCTGGGGCCTCTCCAATAAAGACAATTTTGGCATTTGGGTTTCCCTTTCCTGGAACTGCATTGGTGCGAGTCTTGCACAGCTCACATTTTGTACATTTTATCACAGATTCTCTAATATCCGAAATGCTCATGCCGCACCTCGAATGGTGGCAACTCCGCGAATTGTGGGTCCACCATTTCCCATCTTCATTTGTTGCATTGGGTCTCCTTTTCCACAATTTGTTATTGGGCGTACCGTAAAGTCTTTACCGCAAGCATCGATTGATGAGAAAAATTCAGGAGCAGTGCCGACTATGATCACATCTCGCACCAGTTCCCTTATTTCGCCATTTTCAATTCTGTTT
>CAYYBJ010000076.1:3927-4968 GCA_964470325.1 uncultured Candidatus Nitrosotenuis sp.
ATGCTCCAATTGTGGCGCTTCATATCAATTGATGGCACCTTCATGTTTGATACAAAATACCCATGTTTTACATCCTTGATAATTTCTTGCGGGTCCAAGTCTCCTGGCCCTATACAAGTACACGCCATTCTAATTAGTGGCATAAATCCATACGATGTGGCGCGCATTGATGCATTTGGGATTGTTTCAAAAATGCTTGCAGTTTCGCGACTGTGCATGTGATTTACCAATATTCCTTTTTCAACTAGGGTTTTCTTCTGAGATTGAACTCCCTCATCATCAAACTCGTACCATCCAAGGCTGCCCGGTATTGTAGGATCATCAATTACGTCTAGTGCTTCAGAGCCGATTTTTTGTCCTAGTTTTCCTGCCCACCATGCACCGCCTGCCCAGGCCATCTCTTTTCCAAGGACTCTGTCTGCCTCTGATGGGTGTCCCAAGATTTCATGCGTCAATAATGCAACATAGTCTGGATTCATGACTAGTGTTGCCTTTTCCTCTTTTGGAGGCTTGGCATCTAGTAACAGAACTGCTTTTGTGGAAATCTCATCAGCAGATCTTATTGCATTATTCAGAGTTTCTAGGCCGCCACGTCCGCCTTCCGTTATGTTAATTGATTGTGTGATGGAATCGCGCGCAGTTGCAACCATGTCTATGGTGCAGTCAGTGTATCTTTGTGTGATCTGCATCCCTTCACTGCTCTCAAAGTGTTTTATGGTCTGGACTGTTTGTGCAGCAACTTGGCTTTTTCTTATTTTTTTGTTATTTCGTATGGCATAATCACAGTCAAACGCAATTTTTTCCAAGTCGTCTACATGGGGTTTTTTACCAACAAAATATTCAACTGATTTTTGACGTATCGGAATTTCCGCTAATCTGACTTTGATTTTTTTGCTGGTTGCTTTTGCTGACTTTATTGCAGACGTAATGCCATCCTCCAGCCTGGAATCATCCGTTGTGGAAAAAAACCCCCAAGCACCGTCATATAACACCCGCACGCCAATACCATCGTCAAGTTTTACTATCGATTGCTCGGCATTG
>CAYYBJ010000077.1:0-2872 GCA_964470325.1 uncultured Candidatus Nitrosotenuis sp.
TCCCGATATGAGCTTGAGAATTTCAGTATCATCAAATCCCCCAAAAATATACAAAGATATCACAAAAGATGCCACGGTTCCTATCATAGATACATTAAATGCTACATCAAGTGCCATAGAGGGAAATATTGCAGATGCTATTACCAGTACTCCAGAAACAACTGCCAAGCCAATGGATATTCTCACAAGCTTTCCCTTTGGCCGAATAAAGCCCAAAAACGATGGCAGTGTCTTGTACTGGATGGCAAATATCATTAAAATAGGAAAAAACAGCCACATTTGCTTTTGAACTAGCGCATTTTGCTGTATGTCAAACAATGACAGTAGTTGCGATGCAACAAGCAATGAAATTGAGACTGCAATAAAATAATCAGATTCACGCAACAATTTTGGAGCTATACGTAGCACGTAAAACATTAGGCCGCCAAAGATAGAGACACCGACCAATCGTAATAGGGTTGCAATCTTGGAGTAATCATCAGATATCACACTTCCTGCAAAGTCAACAGCAATTGATGATATCACAAAAAGATACGAGATTTTTGCTAATCGATTAGACGGTGTAAGCTCATTTCGCATTCTCGGGATTATCATGTATCCAATTCCCATTATCATCAGTGTGACAAAGCCATTTAGCTGAAAGATTCTGTGTATTGAAAATATCGACGTGATTTGCTCTGGCATGACAACTCCAAAGAAGCTGAGCATCCAGACAGAGCCAATCCCAGTTCCAATAAATGACAAAATAACACCAGTCATCAAAAACGGCTTGCTGACAGGGGTATAGTTTATGGTGCTCAATTCTGCTTGGTGTAATCTATGAGCTTTTCAAGTTCCAGTTCAACGTTTGATATCAAGGGCGGAATGAATGTGGATGTCGCGTTTTGTTGTGGCCACTGAATATGCTTTGTTTTGCCGTTTATTGTAACCTTGAGTGAGAATTTTGTAAACTCGGTTTTCGATTCGTCTGCTGAAATGTTGTCAATTGGTAATTGCATAAAACCAGTCTCCTTTACCAGTGCGGTGAGTTTTGTCACATTCCCCTTTGGTAGTGTAAGAGTTTTTTCTATTGGTGCCGAGTCTGACACAGACATCGTATATTTAAGCAGGCCATCATCAGATACTGTCAGAATTTCAGATTTTTGAGGCACAAGTTTATCGGTCACTCCAAATGAGACTTTTTTGAGATCATATTTTATGAGTTCTATTGTGATTTTGTCGTCCGCATTTGCGGCAGAAAACGGAACCTGCGGATTCATAATCATTGGTACTGCAATCAATATTGCAAAAATTACCGGAATTGACGCCCCGATGATAAGAATGGGTTTTGCCATTACACAATGAATTTTTGAATTTATAATAAATCTAGGTTTTTGAGATACCAGTTAGAATAAATCCAAGTCTGGATTTTTGTTATCTGTGGGGTCGTAGCCCAGCCTGGCAAGGCGACTATGATTGACAAAGTCATCGCTAGAGGCTCCAGAAGTAATACAATCCAAACTGATTTCACAAGATGATGTGAGTTTGGAGCTGCAGTGACCTGTAGATCGCCGGTTCAACTCCGGTCGGCCCCACGTTACTTGTTTTTATTTCGTAAAACGTTTAGTGCAGAGCCCTGCCTGAACCATTCAATCTGAGAAGAGTTGAATGTGTGCAATAGTGAAATCTCTTCTTTCTTGCCGTCAGCATGTGTTATGATGCATTTTACAGGTTTTCCTTGTTCCAGCTTGTTCAACTCCACAAGGCTGAGTCTGTCAGATTCCTGAACTTTATCATAGTCAGTAGGATTTGAAAATGTCAGTGCCAAGAGTCCCTGCTTTTTTAGATTTGTCTCATGAATTCTTGCAAAGGATTTTGCAATTACTGCTCCACATCCCAAAAATCTTGGCGTTAATGCCGCATGTTCTCTACTGCTTCCTTCACCATAGTTTGTATCACCGATTATTACCCATTTGAGGCCCCGTGCCTTGTATTTTCTAGCAATGCTTGGAAATGACTCTACAGCGCCATCCAGTACGTTTTTCCCCTTGCCAACCTCGCCAGAAAACGCATTTACCGCACCCAAAAGCAGGTTGTCGCTCAGCTTGTCCAGATGTCCTCGATATGATAGCCAGGCACCAGCAGGCGAGATGTGATCAGTTGTGCACTTGCCCTTTGCCTTGACCATTATTGGCAAGTCGACATAGTCCTTGCCATCCCACGGCACAAATGGCTCTAGCTTTTGCAGTCTAGAGCTGCTCGGATCAATAACTACCTGAACCGAGTCTGGGTTTTGCGATGGTGCCACATAGACATCCACTCCTGTCTTGAACCCATCCTTTGGAACATCAGGTGCAATTTCTGGCGGTGAAAGCTTGAACTTGGTTCCATCTTGTGCTGTTAGATCATCAGTAATGGGATTAAACGACAATCTTCCGCCAAGCGATAACGCAATTATCAATTCGGGACTTCCAATGAAATTCATTGTGTTTCTTTTTCCATCGTTGCGGCCTGGGAAATTTCGATTAAACGAAGTAATTATTGTATTTGGGTTGTCATTTTTTAGTTCAGGTCTGCTCCATTGGCCAATGCAAGGTCCGCATGCATTTGCTAATACAGTTGCGCCAATGTCATCTAGCATTTGCATTTGGCCGTCACGCTCTATCGTTGCTCGGACCTGCTCAGAGCCAGGTGTCACAAGCAATGGGATTTTTGATTTTATTCCCTTTTGTTTTGCCTGCTTTGCAACGGATGCTGCACGCGACATGTCTTCATATGAAGAGTTGGTGCAACTTCCAATTAGTGCAACTGAAATGTCATCTACGTAATTGTTCTTTTTGACGTCTTCAGCTAGTTTTGATATTGGCCTTGCCAGGTCTGGTGTGTGCGGGCC
>CAYYBJ010000077.1:2972-4620 GCA_964470325.1 uncultured Candidatus Nitrosotenuis sp.
TACAACAGCTCCCAAGGCATTCCTGCCATTACTTCGGCTGCATCCATTCCACCAACACCCACTGCTATCATCCCCAGACCACCAGCATTTGGCGTATGGGAATCAGTTCCAATCATCAGTCCTCCCGGAAACGCATAGTTTTCCAACACTACTTGATGTATGATACCAGCGCCAGGCTTCCAAAATCCTGCGCCGTATTTTTTGGCAGCAGATTCCAAAAATGTGTAAACCTCGTTATTTTCATAAATTGCAAGCTTGGTGTCTTCTTTTGCTCCGACCTTTGCCTGAATCAAATGATCACAGTGTACAGTAGTTGGCAGTGCAACTTGCTTTAGGCCTGCCTGCATGAATTCCAGCATTACTGTCTGGCCAGTAACGTCCTGCAATGCAACACGATCTGGTTTCAAAAAGACATAGCTTTTTCCGCGAACAGATTCCTTGCCATCAAATTCGGCCAAGTGCCCGACAAGAATTTTCTCAGACAGTGTTAGTGGACGATTGACGACATTTCTAAATTTGGAAATGTTTTTCTCTAGTTTTTCATAGACTGCATTTACAAGTTTTGGTGTAGTCTCTATTTCCACGAATTAAACAGTTCTTGCCAATTAGTTATAAATCGTATCAGGCTGAATCACCACCAAGACAGCTTTTGAATTTAGTTATTCCTAACAGTTATAAGCAAAAACCAGCTTTATTGTATATGGTACGGGGCATGATTCATTTTACATTTCTGAGTGGAGGCCATCTGCATGGTCAATAAGGGCTTTCCAAGCTTCGGCATGTCGCAAGCAGGCTCATACATTGCCGCGCTGAAAAACTATAATCTTCCTGATTTTATTTTGAAAAAAATTGCCAAAGAATGCGATTCAAATCTTTTAGAGCGAGGTCGCCTTGATGATAGATTGCAGAGCATGAACGATGTTGCTCTTGTAATGTTGCACCGAATTTTTATCGATTGTGAAAGCGATGATGCAGGCAAGTTTGCCGACTTTAGATTTTACGCATATGTCGCAAGCATGTACCACAAGTGCGACATTTTAATCAACGAGACAATTCCTGGTGCTTCTGGCAAAAACCACAAGGTCCCAGTTGCAGTCAAAAACAACGGCATGTACATTGCAGTTGCATTCAACAAATCCACTGGCACACCAGTACAAAAAAGAGAGGCAATCAAGTTCTATGGAATAGTAGATGACGTCAAAAAGGGCGACCATGGAACGATGCTGACTGATGCAATATTTGGCACATCAGTCGGATTCAAGGGGGATTCCCTAGTAGAGCTGGAAAGGCTCAGCAAGTCAAGAAAGGCAGATGCAGAAAACAGACTAGAAATCAAGACTGCAAACTTTGAGAATCGAATCTATTCTGTAACCAAGTGCAGTTAGATCCACTGGATGTTTTCGCTTTCATAGTATTTTGTCTTGGCTCGCGAATGTCGTGGCCTCACATGTAACACGGATTTGCAACATGGACACTTGATTGCAGATATTTTCAGATAAACATCACAAATTCCACATCTTTTTTGGCCGTTGTACTTTAGCAAAAACTCACCTAGATGTTCTTTGTATTTTGTCTTGCAATATCCCCTACAAATCAACACGATATTACTACAAATCTTGTGCATTAAAACAGCGGGTGATTATATTAT
>CAYYBJ010000078.1:0-4509 GCA_964470325.1 uncultured Candidatus Nitrosotenuis sp.
GTTCATCGTACTAAATATTAGCCGTTCAAAGGCGCCCTCGAACTTTGCTATGGAGTCTGTCTCGTCTGTGGGAACTAAGTTTTTGTAGTGAGTACTGAGAAGCTCATTTAGTGCAGACTTTATAGAATCTGATGAGATCATTTTGGTAAACATTTCCCGCGACTCACTTGATGCATTGGATACGATTAGGTGCTGCAATTGGTTCTCATCCAGATTCCAGAATTTGCCGCGCAAAATACTCATTATGTTGTAATAGTCGATTTCTATTCCACAAACAGAATGCAGAGAAAAATCTCCCGCACTCTTTACTGTACGCCCTAGGTTTTCATAAAAAAACTTGTCAAAATACAAGTCCAGTGCCTGAATCTGCTTTTTCTCATTATACATGGAGTAAGCTTCTTCTATTTCCTCTCCAATTCCTATTGTTTTTAGTGTGCTTACTGCCTCCTCAAAGTCTTTTGCGACTAGGGCCTTGAGTACAATGTCACGCTCGGCAATTAACTCTTCTGGGTGCAAGCTAAGTGCTGATTCTATTTCTGCTTGTGGTCTGCCAAGAATTTTTCCCTTGAGAATAATCTTGAGGTTTCGCAAAATAAATTTCAGGTAATATGCAAACAAAAGATTAGATCCGCCTGATGCCTGGATCATCATGTGGTGCAGATCCGCCTGTCTATCTCGCAGTGCAATCTCTATTTTTTGCGCAGAATATGGTCGTGTGATTTTTGATATTGCGTCATTGTATGGCGTGTTTTTGATTCTAGTTACAAGCTCATCCAGATCTCTTGACTCTGATAATGTCTGTAGATCTTTTTTTCTCATCAGCTTGCCCTTTAGGCTGTAAGATTTTACTCCAGCATACACTTGGAGTGATGCGGTGGCCATTGCCTCAAGAACAGCTAGGTCATTAATGTTTTTTATTAAAATGCGATAAAAGAGCTAAAAGTTATAATAAATTGATCCATTATGTCTAAAATTTGATCAATTACTGTGGTTTTTTGTAAAAATTACCACATGCGCAAGAAATCACAACTGAATAACAACATTTGCAACTCATTTTGCATCATGGCGTAAATCAAAAGTCTATTCGATAATCTACAAAATACTTTTTGTCTAGTTTTGCGTTATAGTATGAGTTGGCAAAAGCATATGTCCTGATTACATGTGAGAGCGGCTCTGAGGACTATGTTCTATCTTCACTAAAGTCAATTGATTCAGTCAAGCTGGCAACGGGCGTATTTGGTACATATGATATCTTGTCCAAGCTAGAGGCAGGCTCTGAAGACGCACTACGTGATATAATAACAAAAAAGATTCGCAAGCTCTCAAGGATTAGAGCCACCTATACTCTTATGGCAGACGGCAAAAACACCATTACCAAAAAGATCGATGGCAAAGATGTCTTAGATACTTACATGTCTCAGGCGTACATTCTGCTTGACTGTGAAAAGGGAAAAGAAGTCGACACAATGCAAAACCTGAGCAATATTGCCGAAGTGATTGATGGTGATGTCTTGTTTACCTCACAGGTGATTTGCAATGTAGTGGCACCAACATACAATGAAATCTCTGATGTTGTGACAAAAAAGATCCGAAAACTAGCTGGAATCAAAGGCACAACTACGCTAAATGTGATAGGCCACAAACCATGATGATTATTCTAGGACTTCACGCGAACCTATCTCGTTTGATATTCCATACAGGCTGACAAGCTTTGCCAGGTCTGCACTGCTAATCTTGCAGTTATTATGTGCAAGCTTGAGCGCATATGGATATCCACCAACACTTGACTTGTAGAGTTTGTCAAGAATCATTTTTACCTCATCTTCAGTATGAGAGTCACCAAACAATTCTATTTTGATTAGTGGGGTAGAGTCTGACAGTCTTGCATAAATTGACGATATTTGCTTGTCGCGCCCAAACTCTGGGTCTACAAAGATCTTGCTAAATCCTGGGGTTTTGGTTGCATGGTTATAGTAAAAAATGTCTCCTGCCAGAGATCCCAAGTCCTTGAACTGGACGTTGGTGTTTGACGTTTTTGCAATAAAGATCACATTGTTTCTCTTAGACATAATCCGGACAATTTCAGGTGTTAGGCCTGCTTGTCTTGTCATGAATTGAGAGTATAGTGAGCCATCCATCATCACAATATCCGAAACATCAACTACCTTTTTGCAAATGTCTACCTCCATTTCGCTTGCCATCCTGGAAATGTCAAGGCCAACCCGACCCAAGCCTTGCCTATGCAAATCATCAACTACTGTTCCATCTGACTGGATTGCTACTGCCGTTACAACCCATAACTCCATTCCTTGAAACTTTGTGCTGTTAAAACTAGAATCAATTCCGCAAAGTGTGGCGTCCTGCTTTTTTGGCGTATATTCTACCCAGTTTTGGCTTGCGCGCTGGACTATTTGCTCAAATTTGGGTCCCTTTAGAACAGAGAGAATCTTTTCACGGTTCTTTATTGCCTCTTTGTAAACCGTGTTAAGCATAGGTTACCTTCATTGCACAAAATAAAACCCTTGGGATGAAAGAACCCTTGACACCGAACTAGCTTCAAGCTGATTTACTTTTTACGCCATCTTCGAGCAGCTTTTTGATCTGCTAATCTTTGGTGCTTGCCAGTTTTTCTTTTTACCATGTTTGGTTTCTAAACCATAACTAGTTAATTGTTCCTACTTTGAATTTTTTGGCAATATGCCATAATTCATTTACTAGGTGCATGATCGCCTATATGTTGAAGAAAATAGGGCTTTTGGGGTGTGGGGCAATTGGCACGCAAATAGCTCTTGCAATCGACTCTGGCAGAATCCCTGCAGAACTAACCCATGTTTATGATTCTGATAATTCCAAAGCAGAGTACCTGGCATCAAAGCTTGCAAAAAAGCCAATAGTTGTTGCAAATCCACATCTGTTGTCATCAAACAATGTGGACATTGTAGTAGAGGCGGCATCGCAAGAGGCGGTAAAAAACCACGCACTGAGCATTTTACAAAACAGAAAAGACCTCATGATGATGAGTGTAGGTGCACTACTTGACGAGTCTGTTTTTGAGATTTTATTTGATGCATGCAAGGAATTCAAGAAAAAGATCTACTTGCCATCTGGTGCAATTGCAGGACTTGATGCCATCAAGTCCATCAAAGACGAACTCGAATCCGTTACTCTGACTACGACAAAAAACCCAAAGGCACTAGCTGGAGCAAAATTCTTTGAGGAAAAAAACATGAATGCAAATTCTATTACACAAAAAACTACAATATTTGAAGGATCTGCAAAAGAGGCAGTCACACTGTTTCCTGCAAACATCAATGTGGCAGCCTTGCTTAGTTTGGCAGGTATGGGAAGCACAAAGACTTTGGTCAAAATAGTAGCCGATCCTGCTACTGATAAAAACACCCACCGAATAGAGGCAAAAGCCAAGTCTGGCAAAATCACAATTCAGGTGGAAAATGTGCCCGATCCTACAAACCCCAAAACCAGTAGGCTTGCAATTCTATCTGCAATTGCGTGTCTGCGTAATGTCTGCACGGATGATGTCAAAATAGGAACATAATTCTGGCAAAAATTGCCGTAATCTGGGCCAAATTTGTAAAATCCAACTATTACCCCAGTCTTTAAATGAATAATTCCAATACTGGTATGATCGGATGCTACAAGACAAAATAGAGCAACTCAAAAAAGAAAAAGACGTAGTAATACTTGCTCACAATTACCAGCTGCCAGAGGTCCAAGACATTGCAGATTTTGTCGGCGATTCATTAGGATTATCAAGACAGGCGGCAAAAACTCCGCACAAAACAATTCTGTTTTGCGGGGTTCACTTTATGGCAGAGACTGCCGCAATCATTTGTCCTGAGAAAAAGGTACTCATTCCAGATTTAGCTGCTGGGTGTTCACTTGCAGATTCTATTGCCGTTGATCAGCTAAAGGACTGGAAAAAACAGCACCCTGGGGCAATAACCGTAGGTTATGTCAATACGTCAGCTGAAGTAAAATCAGAATTAGACTATTGCTGTACATCGTCTAATGCGGTAAATGTAGTAAAATCAATTCCTGCAAACAAGGACGTCTTGTTTTTGCCAGACATGTTCTTGGGATCATATGTTGCCAAAATGACTGGAAGAAAAAACATGTACATCTGGGCAGGTGAATGCCATGTCCACGCCGGCATACGATCAGATGACATACACAAGTTGCTGGATTCGCACGCAAACTCGGAGTTACTCGTCCATCCAGAATGTAGTTGCACATCACAAATAATGTATGATGTGGTAGTGGGTGACTACAAGGGACGTCAAGTCCAAGTAATGTCTACTGAGGGAATGATGAACTATGCAAAACAGTCTGCAGCCCAGAACTTTGTCGTTGCAACAGAAACTGGAATTTTGTACAGAATGCAGCAACAAAACCCGGGCAAGAATTTCATTCCAGCATCAAGGGGCGCAGTGTGCCAGTACATGAAAATGATAACACTGGACAAGGTCTATTCTGCATTACTAGAAGAAA
>CAYYBJ010000079.1:0-4392 GCA_964470325.1 uncultured Candidatus Nitrosotenuis sp.
GCTTCCCAAGCTGAAGGTCGCGGGTTCAATTCCCGCACTCCGCATCACATTTCCTTTATTGCTTGTAGTATGTCGTTGCGGTCCTTGGCGTTTGGGGAATATTTGAGATAGTTTTCAAAGTCTTGCTTTGCTTCCTTGTTTTTGTTTTGCGACATTTTTGCAATTCCTCTATTTTTGTAGATTGGGCCAAACCGAGTCTCGTTTATCTGGATTGCAGAGGTATAGTACGAGTCTGCCTGGTCGTATTGCCTTGCTTTAAGATAATAATTCCCTAGGCCTCTATGTGCCAAATAGCATTTCTTGTTGGCCTGTATGCTTTTTTCATAGTACGAGACACATTCCGGCAGGTTTTTCTCGTTGTAAATTCCGCCCAAAAGGCACAATGCCGTAGAGTTTGACGCATCAAGTGTTATTGCTTCTTTTAGTGAGTTTATTGCCTCATCTGTTCTTCCCTGCAGATTTAGCCTCTCAGAGACAAAGCATAGTCGGTTTGACTTTTCCTTTGAGCGGTTTTCTACTCGTATTGTAGATATGATATCGGGTGGCGCAAGTAAAATCATTAGCATTCCGTCTTCCTGCCATAATTTTTCAAACTGTTTTTGAGGGATGGCGCCAATTTGGTCCTGTTGGGGGATATAGTGAATGATTGTCTTTTCTGAATCATCATAGCCAGATATGACTGATGCATGCTGGACTGTCTCGTACAGTCCTGGCAAAATGACAATTGGCGGGATTCCCATGTCAATTATTTTTTTTAATTCCGGTATAGTAGAGTGTAAAATCAGGCTGCCCAGGCCGTGCCTTTCTGCAAGCTCGATTCCCTCAATTAGGATGCTTCCGCGAACATTTGGATATTTTTTTGCAATTTCTTTTGCTTCTGAAATTGGTAGATTCATGTTCCAGTATTTGGAAACAGCACTGACTGCCAAAGGAAGACAGATGTTCTCTTCAGTTACCTCCGGAAGTAAGAGTTTGTGCTCATTCATGGAGCCAGTACTTGGAAATTCTATTAATACTGATCAGAGAGAGATGAATTTTTCAATTATGGATAGGCCGTCTTGCGTCATTTCCGGATGGAATTGTGTTCCATAGATGCTATGATTCTGGTACTGGATTATCTCATATTTGCAAGAACTGGAGCTGCCAAGATGAACCAGAGATTTACCTAGTGCGGATATTTCATAGCTGTGGCTTTGATACACTTGTATCACACCATCACATAGTGGATTTTTTTGCATTACCTGTACGGTGCTTGGACCCTTTTGTATTGATGACATTTTGCGTATGGTTCCACCAGCAGTCAGTGCGAGAATTTCTGCGCCATAGCATATTCCAAGGAGTGACTTTTTTTGCAAAATACAGTGATGAATTAGTTTAGAGTTTAGCGCATTCATTTTCTGGTCGTTGTGGCGCCGCCCGGAAAGAATTACGGAATCAAATCTATCCAGATCACCAAGACTTGCCTTATCAAACAATACGGCTTGGTGGGAAACATTGCTAGACTCTAAAAACTCGACAATGTTTTTTGTAAAGACAGAGCCATTATCGACTAGTAATAACATTAGAGAAAATTAGACAATACTTCTTTTATTTGTGATTACTTGCCGACCTCAATAGAAATGTAGTGAAGCTCAGACACGCCTTCGACTGTCAATATTACTCCGACATTTACAGTGTCCTCGTCTTGCCACATTACCACACGCCTTGTCTTTTGCAGTACAAACTCGTCTAGGAATTCGTCTAGCAGTTTGTCTGTTGCCTCGGCATCAATCTGTGAGAAGAGTGATACTTCGCCTTCTTTAAATGACAATGGAATTGACAGACTTGTTGGTGTTGCTATCTCTAGGCCCTTTTGCTCAAACGCTGATTTTATCTTGGCAACTCTTGCCTCCTTGTCAAATCCTGGCTCTGGCTTGGATGCAGTAGATGATGGTACTACTCCTGCTAGCTTTTGTAGGTATTTTTCAAATGCTTCTTGCTGGGTATTGCCCAGTCCGACATAATATTCACCGTTGAATGCAGCGCCAACTGCGGCAATTGTACCTAATTGTGCAACCACTCCTTCTCCCGAGCCTGCAGTATATACCGGAATGAAATACACATCGTGCTCGCCTACTCTATACAGGATATTGTCTCCGATTCTTGGTGTTCGAAGTAACGTCTTTAGCTGCGCAAAGTCATTGTCTTTTTCTAGTGCTTCTCTTACTGCAGTTGGGCCAATCAGTTTTGTAGTGGAATTTAGTGGTACTTGGTAGAAATGCATTTTACCTAACGTTGGCAGGTCATTTTCGACTATCATATATCCAGAGAGATTCTTTCCTTTGGAATCGCGGAGCTCCAATGAGAGCAGGCCTAGGAATTTCGTGGTGTCAAATCCCGGTGGCTTTGCCTCGATGTAATATGCATCTAGCTTGTCTGGGATCTCAAAGAATGTGTTTGCCTGGATGAATGTCTCAGTGTCAGTGACATGGTAAATGTTGAACATTTCTGTCTTCCATGTGAATAGTTCCTGTGGGTATCGAATTTGTTCTGTTAGCCATGATGGCATGGGCTGGAACTGTTCTCCATATTGTGACTCTAGGATTTTTGCAAAATAATCATCGCCGTGCTTGAGTAATGTAATATTGCCATCATATGTGTCAACTAGGGCAAAGCCTACCAATCTAAGATATGGGTTGCCCATTGACCATGGGACTGAATTAGTGTCAAAGCCAATGATTAGTGGCACTAGCCAATATGTTTTGGCGCCATCTGTTACTGGGTAAATGTCGAGCTTTTGGCCAAACAAGTCATAGAGGAAATACGGGTATAGTGTTTCCATTCTGTCATAGACGTCCTTGTATCTCATTACGTGGACTGGGGTGCTTGGGTATGAGAGCAAAAAGTTTGGCTCAAAGACCCAGCTTAGTGGTGGCGATAGTGTGATTCCGCCTGCGCCAGAGTATAATGCGTTATTGATCTCTGCGCTTGTTCCTCCACGATTAGTTGGATATGCTGACCATGTCTCACGGAAGAGGCCTCCCTCCCCATAATAGATAGACCTCTGTGAGAAGAGATCCTCTGTTTTTACTGACTGTCCGGTGGTTGCCTCTAGTGTCAGAAATCCTTCTGGCACATGGGTGTATACTAGGTGCTCGTTGTACCATCGATTTTCTAAGCTGACAGTGCTTGGCACAACTGGCTTCATTGATGCAGTCCAGTATAGGGTATTGTTGAATCGCAAAATGTCATTGTCTCCAAAGGTAATGTATGGGATTAGGCCTATCTCTGGCTTTAGCTTGGCAAATGCCGCCTCCCAGTCCCAGATTCGTACTGAGTCTAAGACATCTCGGTTTTGCTCCATGTAGGACTTGATGTTGTTTGGCGAAACCGAGGTTAGTTTGACATCATTATTGGTTATGGTGATTTTGTCTAGTTCTCCTAGGTATCTATTCAGGGTGATTTGCTGTTGCGTGTATGGTCCTAGGTATTCTATTTTGCGAGTGTCTGCAATGCTGTTGTTTACCGCCATTATTGTTCCGGCAATGATTCCAATTGCAATTAATGCGAAAACTCGGATGTAGATATCGCGCTTGATTGGATGTGTTAGGACCTTGGAGCGAATTTTATCAAATATTGAAAACGCAATTAATGCAAAGCCTGCGGCAAGAGTTCCGCCAATCACATATTTTGTGTTATAGTCAATTTGTTCTGTAAAGAACATGTTGATTCCTGCCCAGATTATTCCAATTCCTATTACTGCCTCTATTGTTGAGACATAGTTGAGGAACTTGGGTTTGCCCTGAGATGAATCTGAAATGTAAGACGTAATTACCTTGATTATAGAGTGCAGTCCAACATAGAGTCCCAGTCGGATTCCAATTACGCCCAAGAGCGGCGGAATTAGAATTGTCAGTGCCGGAATTAGATCAATTACTGTTAATGCTGCATCGGATGATTGCGGAGTGCTAAATGGTAATGTGAAAAGATTTGGGAGCTTGTCTATTCCCAAGTCGTTTCCATCCAATAGGTGGGTCAGCGCTAGGCCGAACATTATATTTACAAAGAATGCGCCAAAGAGGAAGATCTTGGTGATCTGCCAAATTGCAAACTGTGGAATGCTTAACCTGTAATCTTTAAAGCTGGAAATGTTTCTAGTTACCGGATCGTGTGTTGTCCTGTTTAGGAATGTAACCATCACGTGAATGGCATACCACACAATTGAGGAGCGATTTTTGACATCCACATTAACTAGCGCTATTGCTGCCAGAACCACTGCCGATATCAGCGAATATTGGAGTGGCTTTGTGAACTGGGAGCCAAACTCGGTCATGTTCATTGATAGTATAACGCCTTGATTGCCGACCATTACCAGTACAATGATTGCTATTATTCATATTATTACAATAAGGT
>CAYYBJ010000080.1:0-4201 GCA_964470325.1 uncultured Candidatus Nitrosotenuis sp.
GCCATGGATCGCATAGGATTTTTGTTTTTGTGCCTTTGGAATTATCTTCAATTATGATTGATGCGGAATTAACTGCGTTACTTTCATCTGCTAAATTTTTTACGGTCTCGAATAAATAATTGATTGTTATTTTCTTGTCTGGATCTCTCAAATTGTTTATGTTGTGCTGATATTGGATATATCATGTCTTGAAACTACTCAAAAAAGGCGCAGAAGGTGACATTTATCTTACAAAATTTGGAAATAATTCCGCAATTCTCAAAACGCGAAAGACTAAACCATACCGACATCCTACACTTGATGGCCGTATAAGGAAGCAAAGAACCATGCGGGAAGCATCTATGATTTCTGAGGCAAAATCATTTGGCATTAGAACTCCTTTGGTATATCAGGTAAATGTTAACGACTGTACGATTCTAATGCAACAAATCAATGGCACATTAGTCAGAAACCTCAATGGGGCCAAGCTAAAATCTGCATGCAAGGAGATCGGCAAAATCACTGCAATCTTGCACAAAAACGGCATAATTCATGGCGACCTTACAACATCGAATTTCATATCTAAGAACAACAAAATCTACGCAATTGACTTTGGTCTTGCGCAAAAATCAATTAGAGTGGAAGATCACGCCGTGGACCTAAGACTATACAAAGAAATTCTGAGTAGTGCGCATGTGCAAGTAATGGAAACACTTTGGAATGCGTTTTTGAAGGGCTACAAATCAGTAGTCGGCACAGAACGATTCAACAAAATACTGAATCAACTTGGCATAATAGAGGGAAGAGGACGTTATGCAAGAATGGAGTGATGTGTATTTTGTCTCATCAAACAAGCACAAATATCTGGAAGCAAAGCAAATTCTGTCTGCATTTGGAATAAAACTTGGATTTTTCCAGGCAAGTCTACTTGAAATCCAATCTGATTCTTTATCCGAGATTACCCGAGCAAAGGCACTTGATGCGTTTTCCAAATGCAAAAAGCCAATCATAATAGAGGATGATGCATTGGTAATTTCTTCCCTTGGTGGCTTTCCTGGACCATACTCGTCATATGTCTTTGATACAATTGGAAACAAGGGTGTTGTATCGCTAGTAAGAAAAAACAGAAAGGCAAAATTTTACGCTATTATATCATATTGTGACAAAAAAAGAAAACCCGTCCTCTTTGAGGGAATAACGTCTGGCAGAATCGCAAAAAAGACTGCAGGCAAGGGCTGGGGCTATGACCCAATATTCATTCCGCAGGGAAAGACCAAGACATATGCACAAATTCCTGACAAAAACACCCTATCGCACAGGTATCGCGCATTGGCAAAATTTGCTAGCTGGTTTGTGCGTATGCAGAGATGAACGGACTGATCAGTCTTTGCTGATTCTGCAATAGGACAATTCTTGATGCGATGCTTTCATCAATTACTGAATAAATCTGGCTTTTCTTTGCCAGCTGGTTTGCAAATTGGCTTATTTCCTCAAATTCAAGCATATCTGAGCGGGCAAGCCTGTTAGTAGAGCGACCAATATGCATGTAGGACTTTATCTCAATAAAGTGCACATTTGCTCTTTTGATCATGTCTGCAAAAGCAGGAATAATTCCTTCGGAATCATTGTGGTCTCTAATCATGGTCATTCGAAGTACTGTGCGCGTATCCATTTTTTGTAGCAATTCCAGAGACTGGTTCCATCTCTCCCATGAATCCGAATATCTTGGCTTGTTTATTCTCATAAAGGAATCATAGTTTGCGGCATTAGTAGAAAGATAGATCTGTGTAGGCAATGCGTCCTCGTCTTGGAGTCGCCTTAGCATTTGGGGCTCTTGGCCGTTTGTTACCAGAAATATTGATTTTGTTGCAGGCAGTGCCTTGAGGTATTTTATCAGCTCTGGCAGCTTGGGATACATTGTCGGCTCGCCGGAAAGTGATATTGCGTAGTGGGCAGGCAATAACGATTCATCTAGTTTTCTGTGGATTGATTTTGGATCGCCATAGTGACCCATGATGAGCTTTTCGCGTTCTGCCATCAGTTTTGTAATGATGTCTTTTGGTTCTGCGACATTTTGTGGATTCATCTCTAGTGAATCATAAAACTCCATTGGGCGCCAGCAGTAGACGCATCTGTTCTCGCAATACATTCCTGCAGGAGAAAACTCCATGCACTGGTGCGTCGATATACCATAAAACTTGTGCTTGTAGCAGCTTTCTTCGCCCTTGAAGGACTTTTTTGTCCAGTGGCACAATTCTACGGTGGAGTGATCTGCTACTCCATACTTGGCTTTCTTTAGTTGTTGTTGTATGGATGACTTGATTTGGATAATGTCGTCTTGCTCTACAAATTCGCCTGAACAACTCATGATGTTTTTTCCGAGTTGGCTTTACTTAATTTTTCATGTTTTGTGGATGATTTTGGCTCAAAAAATTATTTCATTATATTCAGATCTTTATTGTAAAAATTCACACAAAATGTTAAATACAAAAAATTCCTATATTGTACCAATGCGGAAGGATGTAAAATCCAACAAATAGTCCGCGCGTGGCTCAGTAGAACGAAATAGCGAAAACCATGAACGCTTAGGCGTTATGGAATAGAGAGGTGTTCTCTCAAGTTCTACGCTTGGGGCCACGCCCGCACATTATTCTATTGATATGAGAAGACCACCTAACTCCAGGTGGATGAATCGCCCTATTCTGATTGCTCATATATGTGCAGTTTGATTGTCTGTGTTGACATATGCCATGTGATACAGACATAATATGACAGACTCAAAAGCACGCACCGTCTACTTGCCGCCTCTGTCTTGATCAGAAATGAGTGATATCCTCGTAAGAATCCTTTCGCAGTATTTTGGATATCACACAAAATGATGGTTGATATTGTGTGCATCTGAGCTAGAATGTCATCTCTTCACAACTGTTTTTAGTCACATATTGCAATTAAGTTCGTGCCTACTAGGACATACAAATTCCGGCTGTATCCAGATCACCCCCAGACAACAAAACTTCACCACACCCTTGATGCCTGTAGATGGGCCTACAACAAGATGATAGAAAAGATACGAAAGGAGGGATTCCAGTCAAGAAACGAGCTGAACTATTTTCTGACCGAATTAAAAGAACAAAAGCCATGGCTGTACAACCATCACTCCAAGATGCTACAGATGGTGTCGACCCAGGTTGACGGTGCACAAAAATCCCTAATACAATTAAGAAAAAATGGCCACAAAACTGGCGAACTTGGGTTTGCTAGATTATCAGAATTCCACACTTTTACGTACAACCAGTCTGGATTTGCAATCAAGGGCAGATTTTTGCACCTATCTAAAATAGGAAAAATCAAAATCATGCTTCACCGAGACATACCACAGAACCATGTCCTCAAGCAGGTTACAATATCAAAATCAAAGACAGGAAAATGGCACGCATGTGTCATCATAGACATTGACGTAATACTGCCAAATATCAGTATTTTAAAACCAGTAGGAATCGATGTAGGCATCAAAAATTTTGCATACGATTCAGACGGTTTTGCAACACCAAATCCACTTAATCTCAAAAAAATGCTAAAACCATTAAGACGAATCCAGAGAAAGATATCAAGAAGGCAGAAAGGATCAAAGAACCGTACCAAGGCACTCAGATTCTACCAGATAATCCACGAGAGAATTAAAAACAAAAGAAAGGACTTTTTGCACAAACTGTCGACACAGTATGCCAAAAGACATGATGTGGTGTTTGTTGAAAGGCTGCAGAAACTAAACATGGTTCAAAACCGCAAACTTGCCAGAAACATACTGGATTCTGGATGGAGAATATTTGGAACTATGCTGGACTATAAGATCAATCTAATTGAGGTTCCGGCTAAAAACACGACCATTCAATGCTCAAGGTGTGGGCATGCGGTACCAAAAACATTGGCGATTCGGATTCACAGATGTGACAAATGCAACCTTGTTTTAGATCGTGATTATAATGCTGCAATCAACATTCTAAAAAAAGGATTAGAAATTTTTGGTTTGAAATATAGTCGCAAAGCGACCATACCGCAGGAACTGCGGAAATTGACGCCTGTGGAGATCTCAACGAGATCTGTGAAGCAGGAAAAGGCTATCAGGCAAGTCCGATAGCAGTTCACTCTAAAAATTAGCCAAATTGTGCAAAGTTTGTTTGCTATACAATAATCAAAGCTTAAATTGAATTTTAGGGAGGTC
>CAYYBJ010000081.1:0-2552 GCA_964470325.1 uncultured Candidatus Nitrosotenuis sp.
GTTGAATTCTGGGTGGAACTGCACTCCGAAGTAAAACTTGTGAGACGGAATCTCTAGCATTTCCATTCTCTTGGAATTGTCCGATTCTGCTGAAAATATCAGGCCATGCTTTTCAAATTCTGGTAAATATTTTGTGTTGATTTCGTATCTATGTCTGTGTCGTCTTGATATATTGGATGCATTGTATGTTTTAGCAGCAATTGTGTTTGGCTTGATTGTGATATCGTGAGCGCCTAGCCGTAATGTTCCACCAAGATTTGACATTGATTTTTGCTCTGGCAGCAAATCCACAACTGGGTGTGCAGTGTTTGGGTCTAGCTCTGTTGAGTTTGCATCGGAATAATTTAGAACATGTCTGCCAAATGCAACTGCAGCTAGCTGAAATCCAAAACAGATTCCTAGGTATGGGATGTTTTTCTCTCGCGCAAAGTTTGCAGTTTTTATGATTCCGTCTACTCCTCGTGAGCCAAACCCTCCTGGGACTAGAATCCCATTGTATTTTGATAATGTATCTACGTTGCCATTGATTCCTTCTGAATCAATCCAGTCAATTGATACGGATTTTCCTATTTTGGCTCCTGCATGCTTTAGTGCGTGATTTACGCTGACATAGCTGTCTGCTAGTGTAACATATTTTCCAACCATTGCAATTTTGATTTCTCCATCTTTTTGCTGCATTGATTGGACTATTGCATTCCACTTGTCCCAGTTTGCAGCCGAATTTATCATGCCAACTTTGTTAAATTTCGTGAAAATCTTGTCCACGATTCCCTGCTCGTAGAGAATTTGCGGAACTGAAAATATCGATGGTACATCATGACATGAAAATACATCACTAGCCATGACATTTGTAAACATGGAGATTTTCTTTTTAGTTGATTCTAAGAGTGGTTCTGTACATCGAACTGCCATAAAGTCTGGCTGAATACCAATTCTTCGCAATTCCTGGACGGAATGCTGTGTCGGTTTGGTTTTTTGCTCACCTACCACATCAAGTGATGGTGCCAGTGTAACATGGACAAATAGGACTTCTTGCGGTCCTTTTTCTAATCTCATTTGCCTTAATGCTTCCAGGAATGGTAATGATTCAATGTCTCCTACAGTTCCGCCACATTCTACTACCAAAAAGTCGAGCTTTTCATCTTCTGCAATTTTGTAGATTCTCTTTTTGATCTCATCTGTTATATGTGGAATGATTTGGACGCATGCACCTAGGTATTCGCCCTTTCTTTCGGCTTCAATTACTGCCGAGTAGATCTGAGCAGTCGTAATGTAGTGGGTTTTTCTGAGGTTTTGGTTTAGGAATCGCTCGTAATTTCCAATATCCATGTCGCATTCGCCCCCGTCGTCTGTTACATATACTTCACCATGGGCTACTGGGTTCATTGTTCCTGCGTCATAGTTTAGGTATGGGTCTATTTTGACGCAAGAGACTCGTTGGTTTGATAATTGTAGTAGTTTGGCAATCGATGATGTGACTACGCCCTTGCCTAGGCCAGACATGACTCCGCCTGTCACAAAAATGAACTTTGTCTGCACATTTGGATAAGGAAAATGATATTTTTATTTCTTTTTTTGCGGATATGCTTTAATCGGCATGTATTATGAGCGGATTGATGATCGAGGAAATCTGGGTCACTATACTCGGAAGTGTGGCAGCAGCTTTAGTTACATCTAGTTTTGTTCCTCAAATTGTACGTGGATACAGAACAAAACGCCTAGAAGACGTCTCATATTGGCTTATGATTATGATCTGCGTTGGCATGTCGATGTGGATGGTTTATGGAATAATAAAACAAGATTATGTGATAATTGGCGCAAATCTTTCCACCATAATTCTGAATATGATTTTACTTGGCCTGAAAATAAAATACTCGAAATAACTTACTTTGTTGCAGATTTTAACTGCCTTGTAAATTTGGCAACAGTATTCTGAATTTTGGCAGATGGTGTCTTTTCTATTATCTTGATTAGTGCCGAGCCAACAATTGCTGCATCAGCACCATGCCTTACGTATGATTTGATGTCATTTGGTGTGGATATGCCAAATCCAATTCCGACTGGAACCTTCCCCTTGGCAATTTTTTTGGTCTCTTTTAATGCAGATATTGTATAAGATTGAATTTTGTTTTGGACTCCAGTTGTGCCAAATACAGCTACCAGATACAAAAATCCCGTAGTCTGTTTTACTATTTCCTGCAATCTTGACTTGCTAGTATTTGGGGATACTAGAAATATTGTATCTAGGTGATGCTTTTTTGCAGCTCTTAGGTATTCTTTGGACTCTTCTACTGTCATGTCGGGTGTTATGATGCCGTCTAGGCCTGCCTGTCTTGCCAGCTTGAAGAATTTCTCATATCCTTTGTGATACAGAATGTTGGTGTATGTCATCAAAACCAGTGGAATCTGACTTTCTTTTCGAATCTGTTTTACTAGGCTCAAAAATTGCGTCATTTTCGTTCCCTTTTCTAGAGATATAGTACTAGCATGTTGAATTACTGGGCCATCAGCTAGAGGATCTGAAAATGGGAATCCTAACTCGATAATGTCAG
>CAYYBJ010000081.1:2562-4173 GCA_964470325.1 uncultured Candidatus Nitrosotenuis sp.
CTTCGATTAATCCGCGTACTGCCGACAGAGTATCTTTGTAGGATGGGTATCCTACCATGACATAGGTGACTAGTGCCTTTTGTCCAGCTGATTCTATCTGTGCAAACTTATTTTGAATTCTCGATGTAATCTTGTACCACCTCTACATCCTTGTCTCCTCGGCCTGACAGTGTCACTACTATACTATCTGACTTTGGTCTTTTCTTTGCTAGCTTGATTGCCTCTGCTACTGCATGTGATGATTCCAGTGCCGGAATGATTCCCTCTGTTCTAGTTAGCGTCAAAAATGCGCCAATTACTTCTTTGTCAGTTGCAGAAACATACTGAATTCTTTTTTGGTCCTTGAAATACGAGTGCTCTGGACCAACACCTGGATAGTCCAATCCTGCAGAAATGCTGTGTGTTTCTTGGATTTGTCCTTCTGAATCTTGAAGTAAATACGTCATCATACCATGTAGGACTCCTTTGGTTCCAGCTGATAGTGTTGCAGAATGATGTCCTGATTTGAGTCCTTGACCTGCAGCTTCAACACCAAATATCTCGGTGTCTGAATCAACCAGAGGATAAAATGTTCCGATTGCATTTGATCCTCCGCCAACACATGCGACTACTGCATCTGGTGTTTTTTTACCAAAGGACCTGATTTGCTGCTTTATTTCCTCACCAATTACTGCTTGAAAATCTCGCACCATCACAGGATATGGGTGAGGTCCTACGGCTGAGCCTAGCAGATAATATGTATTCTCGACATTTGTAATCCAGTCTCGAATTGCCTCATTAATTGCATCCTTGAGTGTTTGCGAGCCAGCCTTCACTGCATGGACTTTGCATCCAAGCATATTCATTCGAAATACGTTTAGCTTTTGTCGTATAGTGTCTTTGTATCCCATGTATACTTCGGCTTTGAGTCCCAAAGCTGCACATGCCATTGCAGTGGCTACACCATGTTGACCAGCACCGGTTTCTGCAATTATTCTAGTCTTTTTCATTCTCTTTGCTAATAGTGCTTGGCCTAGAGTGTTGTTGATTTTATGAGCGCCGCCATGAAGAAGGTCCTCTCGTTTTAGATAGATTTTAGCTCCTCCGATTTTCTCTGTTAGGTTTTTTGCATAGTATAGTGGGGTTGGCCGTCCTGCATATTGGGTCAAGTAATAGTTTAATTCTTTTTTGAAGCTGGGATCGTTTTTGTATTTGAGATAGCTTCGTTCCAACTCTTCAATTGCTGGAACCAGGGTCTCTGGGATGTATTTTCCTCCAAACTCGCCAAATCGCCCGTCCTTAGGGAATTTAATTTTCATATTGCGTTGACCAAACTCCTGACGTTCTCTTTAATATCTTCTGACTTCATTATGCTAGAGCCAACAAGGAATGCTCCGGCACCGCATTTTTGCAAGAATTGAATGTCTTGGGGGGTTTCAATTCCGCTCTCTGATACAATGATTCTGTGATTGTCAAATCCCTCTAGTAGTTTTTTTGTTGTATTGATGTCAATTTGCAGGGTATCTAGGTTGCGATTGTTGATTCCAACCAAGTCTGCCTTTGTCTTTAGGGAATTGGCAAACTCTGATTTTGTGTGCGACTCGACTAGCACCTTGAGCCCGTTTTTGTGTC
>CAYYBJ010000082.1:0-3551 GCA_964470325.1 uncultured Candidatus Nitrosotenuis sp.
ACCATAAAACAACACAATACACTGTTCATCAGCTTTAACTTGAATTAGGTCCAAGCTTTATCATGTCAAAAACTATCCAAGAAATCGCACAAAAGGAGCTCTGGGTCTTGGTAAGCCAGCTCAGAGAAAATGTAAGCAACTCCGAGCTGGAAAAGATTGTACCACAAGTCCTGTCTCTAATTGATCAGTGGAAGGACTCTGGCAAGTTCATCTGGTCTGGCCCGTTTGGCGATAATTCCGGCGGAATGGCAGTCTTTGAGGCAACACAAGATGAGGCAAATTCTTTTGCCAAAAACTATGAAAGTGTAGTCTCTGGCATTCTGAACTATTATGTCTACAAGTGGGATGTCCTTTGGGGCTCCAAATGATCTTTTTTTGATACGCTAAATTAGCTTTAAATGAAGAATATTTTGCGCAGATTTTATGGCAACAGAATCGCTCCGCAAAGACCATGATCTAATTGAAAAGGTAGTCAAGGCAATGGAGGTAACATTAGTGATGCTAAAGTCTGGCAAAAAAATCCCCGAATCAATACTAGTACCAACACTGGATTTTACAAAAAACTTTACAGATGTGTGCCATCATGGAAAGGAAGAAGAGTCGTTCTTTCCAGCGCTTGGTCAGACAGGAATGCCAACTAACATGGGTCCAATCGCAGTAATGCTAATGGAGCATGAAATTACGCGTAAAATAGCTCACCACATGGAGATATCTGCGCAAGAATACCTGACTTCTGGCAGATCCGACGCGCTGATATTAGATATCTCTCAATATATCGAACACATGGCACAGCACCTCTGGAAGGAAAACAACCGACTATTCATGATGGCAGAAATGCGCCTATCTGGAGTCTCTGATAAAATTAATGCCGAGCTGGATTCTGTGGAGAAAAAGAAGCTAGATCAGCTGGGAAAATCAAGATCCGACTATGAATCTCTAGTGCAAGACCTCCAGTCAGAGATTTCTAAAATAAATTAAAAGAAAAGTGATGTGGATTTATTCCACTGTTACTTTGCCAGTCATCCATGGGTGGACGATGCAAAAGTAGTCGTAATCGCCTTCTTCTTCAAAGGTGTGCTCAAATGTTGCACCTGACATGATAATGCTGCTATCGAACATTCCGTCTGGTCCATCTGTTGGTGTACCACTAGTTACAGTATGTGCTGCAGTGTCATCGTTTGTCCAAGTCACAGTTGCGCCAACACCTACTGTTACCTCAGCTGGAAGATAGCAAGCATTGTCTGCCTCACATCCTGGTGTGGCAGAATCTTGTGGAATTGAAACATCAGCAGACATTGGTGCTGCCTCTACTGTTTCTTCTTCCATTTCAACATGTTCTTCCTCCTCAACGTGCTCCTCTTCTTCCGCCATCATTTCTTCCTCAGGAACTTCTTCCTCAGGAACTTCTTCCTCAGGAACTTCCTCCATTGGTGTTTCCTCTACGATCATTTCTTCTGTAGTTTCCTCCATTGGTGTTTCTTCGACTGGTGCCGGAGGTACTGGCATTGGAGCTGGTGCTACTGGAGCTACTGGTACACTTTTGCTTGTTGCCGAAAATGACATGGCAAAGGCAATCAGCGCTACAGTAATTCCAATTGAAATAGCGATGCCGAATTTATCTGCGGCTGTCATGGCTGACACTGGCTATGAACGCTAAATAAAGCTACGACTTTGCTAGAATTTTGCATATCTGGGTCACAAATTTCTTCAGCCGTGCCAGGATTTGAGCAAAATAACTGTGCGGATTTTGGGTTTTTTGCACAAATTTGCGAGGCAATTTGCCTTCATGAGTAGTATATGTGAATGCCAAAAAACCACCCGGAACATGTATTATTTTGCCATGCATTGCCTGATTTCGTAGTGTCTGCAGAATCCAAAGGCTGCTTTTATTGGTATTCATTTTGGATTTTGTGTATTCTGGACTAGAAAAATGACTGGCAATCGCATTCTTTACCATGCCTTGTTTGCCGGTACTTGCTAGGTTTTTTCTTAGGCCATGTATGTAAAAGACATTATTTTTATCAAATATGCCAAATCTGTCGTTTATCTGGCGCTTTACAATCTCAATTGCACCTGATGCAAAGAACAAAAACGCCTCCGAGTTTTCCTCTAGTTTTTCTAATTGTCTTGTGTTTTTTGGTGTACTATCTGGTATTTTTGCTAGAAATTTTTCTGCTGTTTTTAGCTTGAATTGTATCTGTTTGTCCACATTATGATTAAGACTGGCTAAAAAGTAAATGCTTCTCTTAACATTGTGTGTACATCTTCTTTTAGGTGGTCTGTATTGCATGAAATTCTGAGATTCTCAAGCAATGTCTCTATTATGGTGCACTGGTTTTTTGAGAATTGATAATAGCATTCCAAGACATCTTCGTATGATTTGGTACGTTTGTACATTTGCCAGAAATTATCCGACATTATCTGGTAATTGTACAGAAAAACCCTAATTGGTTCTTGGACTCGGGCAGACGAATCATATCGCAACATGTTTACTAGCAATTCTTCCAGTCGACCATCTAGGTTTGCCTCAAAGATTGACTTGTAGATGCTACTTGCTGCCGTCTAGTGACTTATCATACAATGCAAGATAAGGTTGCCTTGAGAAATTCTGAACATTTGTTTGATGTATGACGGCATAGGTGAATGGATTTTTGGCAAAAATTTACTCTTGGCCTTCTATTCCCATAAGAGTCAGAGTGGAGCGGATTCTGTCTATTTTGCGAATCTTCCATGTTATGGTTTCGCGCAGTTGTTCTGCAGTCGGTGATACTATTTTTGCCAAAATATCATATGCACCAAAAACGCCTCTGACTTCCTTTATTCCTTCTAGGGGCTTTATCTGATCAATTATCTTTTGCTCAGAACCCAAGTCACAGTTGATCAGAACATATGCTGTCGCACTCATCTTATTCCTCCACGCTTCATGATGTATAATTACACCTGACGTATATATTATGAATTACAAAAAAACTAGAAATATGTTTGATTGTTTATGCTATGGTTGAATAAATTTTAAGAAAATTTGAATTTTGGCATACGCAGAGATCTGTTGTACGCAACCCCAAACCTGTGAGCCTCATCTCGTGCATGCTGTAGAATCTTGAGCGACTGGTTTTGCCTAGGTATTATGATTGGCTCTTTCTGGCTTGGTAAAAAGACTTCTTCATTTTCTTTGGCAAGGGATACACACGGGATTCTAATTGCCATGTTTTCTAGTGCAGATCTTGCAGCTCTTAGCTGGCCTCGACCCCCATCAATTAGTATGAGGTCTGGCATTTGCGATTTTTCATTGTCCAATCTAAAGTATCTTCTTTTTATTATTTCATTTATCATTGAATAGTCGTCTTGGCCGCGAACTGTTTTTATCTTGAATTTTCTATATCCTGATTTATCAGGTCTGCCGTTTACAAATCTGGACATTGAACCCACAGCATATGATGAGCCATGGTTTGATATGTCAAAGCACTCTATTACTTTGGGTGTGGTAGGTAGTGCAAGTTTTTCTTTGAGCTCAACTAATCCTGGCTCTGAACCATTTGACTGCACCAGGG
>CAYYBJ010000082.1:3561-4030 GCA_964470325.1 uncultured Candidatus Nitrosotenuis sp.
GGGCAATGTTTCTCATAATTAGGTCAAGCATTTCCTTTCTCTTACCAGACTTTGGTGATATTATCTTGACTGCAAATCCGGCAGTCTTTGAGAACATTTGCTCAAGCAATGTTTGCTCTTTTGGAATATCATTTGTTATGATACATGGTGGAATCTGGTTTGTTGTGTAATACTGGAACAAAAAGTTGGCAAAGGTATTGTCACCAACCAGATCAAAGGAATATTTGTTGCTGTCGCGAATTACTCCGTTTATTTTCTTAAATGTCATGATTTGCGCGGTCTGGTCTGTTGATGTAATTCCAAAATATTCCTCATCAGAGCTACTGGTGCTTTCCATTTTTTGCCTGGTTTTGAGGCTGCCTAGTCGCTGTAATGTGTCCTTGATTTCCTGGGCGCGCTCGTATTGGAGGTTTTTTGAGGCTAGGGCCATTTCCTGCTCTAGACTATTGGTAAATGTTCCAAGGTCGCG
>CAYYBJ010000083.1:0-3777 GCA_964470325.1 uncultured Candidatus Nitrosotenuis sp.
TTGTGTTGATTCTTCTATTGAATTTGTATATCTGCTCGTTGAGGTCTCCGTATCTTTGCTTGCCTGGTTTTTTTCCGGGCTCTGTTTGCAACACACTGAAAGCCTTTTTGGTATTTAAAGAACCAGCAGGGCTACCAAGTAGTGAATGGTAGCCCGAGGCAGATTCGAACTGCCGTCTCGGCGTATCCTCTCTAATGATCCAGAGCGCCGAATCCCTAACCTGAAAATTCATTTGGCCGCTAGACTATCGGGCTACTGAAAAAATCTCAAAGCCCTAGCAATATAAGATTTCTATTTGACTCGGACTTCTTTGATTGCAGTTGCATAATCGCATTCTGCCTTTAGTCTCATGTATGGAATAAGCCTATAATGAATTGAATAAAGATCGTTTTCTTTGAATAAAATATTTTTTTGGATCAGCGACACCAGGCCTCTTGATGATACCGCAAGTGACAGATTATATTGAGTGCAGACAATATCTCGTCTTTTTTGGTACTGTTGTAAGGTAAATGAGACATCGTTTAGCTCTAAAATTAAAGGCCAGACAATTTCTTTCCAGACAAATCTTCTATTTTGCGTTCCGGATGCGTACTTGCCTTTCTCACTCAAATTATTAATAATCTGAATAATTTAGTTATAACTGCATTTGTCGTCTCACATTTCTGAATCGCTTGACATGCTCAAAAAAAACTGGACGATAGACCCAATACTAGAAGATTTCATGCTTGGCAAAATAAGTGACGTAACAGACCATGCCATAAAAGTAAAGCAAGTAATATTTCACATTCCGTATCTTGTACAGGAAAAAAAATACATTTTATGGAAATGCTACTGGCCTGACTGCCACAACTGCTGCGAGAGGCAGGGCCGACTACCGTTAACATCGGATGATCTAATCACAATAGGCAAAGGCCTCAAATACCAAAAGACATCTGACTTTATCAAAAACGAGACAGTCACTGCAACCTGGGTAGAGGCAGGACCGTCTGGGAATGGTGTCTTGATGACCTCAATTAATCTAAAAAGAAAAGCGGATGAAACCGAGTCAGATGATGGCACTCACATTCGATGTCGATTTCTAGATGACAAGGGGGCGTGCTCGATGCATCCAAACCGCCCGGGCGTGTGCTATTTGTATCCATTTTCTACTTGGCTTGAAAATGAGCAAGGTCGTGCTAGGGTACACTCGACATACCAGTTCACAGGCGACTGTCCAGGATTTTACCTGGCTGATTCTCTAGAACCAATGAAGGAAGTGCTGACGGACTATTCCAAGTCCATCTACGAATATAACATGCAGTACACCAGGACTACGCGTCAAGGCTACAGCCACACTAGTTTCATCTAGATTAAGAAAATCTCATACCTTGCAAAGTAATTTTGACTATATCCCAGAATAATCCATAATCAAAATCCAATTCAGAACTTGGCTGCGGGAATTGAGCTAATAGGGGATCTAGGGTACTTGCTGCTATTTTCTGCAGCAATTGGTATTATTGCGTATATTCTCAAGCAGCCCCTTGTTTTGGGATTTTTAGTAGCTGGAATCTTGATTGGCCCGTTTGGCCCCTTTAGTTTGATAAAAGACACCACGATGCTGACTAGCTTTTCCGAGATTGCTATAGTGTTGTTGTTATTTGGCGTAGGCCTTGCATTCCCACTTAGGCATCTTAGAAGCATTGGCAAGCTAGGAGCTGCTATTGCCGTAATAGAAGTAATGGCAATGCTTGGAATTGGCCTAGGTGTTGGCCTTGCATTTGGCTGGTCAATGATGGATTCCATGTTTTTGGCGGCTGCACTTTCGATTAGCTCCACTGCTATTATTGTAAAGATATTAGAGGAAATGGGAGTAATCGAAGAGCCATCGTCTTTGCTTTTGATTGGTGTTCTGGTAATAGAGGACTTGATTGCGGCCGTTTTGATTTCCACGTTGCATTCGTCTGTTTTGTCTGGAGCATTTTCCTTTGATCAGATGCTATGGGAAATAGCTAGAATCGGCATGTTCATTGGAGGAACGGTTGCACTGGGATGTCTTGGAATGCCCAAGGTCTTTGCGTTATTGTCTAATATTCCGCGATACGAGTTTACCATTTTGGTTGCACTGGGCTTAGCGTTTGGCTTGTCGTTTTTGTCGCACGAGCTTGGATTTTCTGCTGCTACTGGCGCATTTTTGGCAGGCGTCATACTTGCGGGTTCAAAGTTTTCTGAAGATATCATTAATTTGATTACGCCGATCCGTGAAGTCTTTGTCGCAATATTCTTTGTAACTATTGGTGCTCTAATGGATGTCAATATTATTGCGCAATACTGGCTGCCAATCATAATTATCACGCTTGTAACTATTGTGGGCAAGACTGCATCTGTGTATCTGGGGGTCAGATTGTTCCAGCTTGGGCCAACCAATGCATTAGGGATTGGACTTTCGATGGCGCAGCTAGGCGAGTTTTCATTTATTGTATTGATGATAGGCCAAGACTTGGGTGCAACAAGCTCTTTCCTATTCCCAATAGTAGGTATGGTAGTTGTGCTAACTACGATATTTGCGCCGTTCCTCATTAAGAAGGGAACGAAGATGTTGGTTGCTTACTAATCTGAATTCTAATTTCTAAAACTCTCTTTCCATTAATAGTAAAAATTGAACCTTATTTGATGCAGCCAAGAAACACGTTCAAAATACTAAAAAACTTGATTCCATACTCGGTTAGCGAGTAAATTTCAACACGCCCATCTTTTCTACACTGTATGAATCCCTTTCTTAGGAACAAATCCAGGTATTTGTTAAACAAATTCGGTCGTGCTAGTTCATTTTTGTAAACGGGTCGTCTAAATTTCGCTCACATTTGTAAATGAGTCGCCTAGATATCGCTCACATTTGTAAGCGAAAATCCCTTTCGGACAATTATTTTTTCGTTAGGTAGTGTCGTTACAAATTCCCAGCCTTTACGGATGTATCGCTCGATTTCGTCTGCTGTGACAACTCGCTGACTTTGTCCATCTTCTGAACTTTCTGAATTTTGCCGTCATATAGTATACTATATGACTCTGGCATACAATACAAGATATGGAATACAACAACAATCAGTATTTGTATTGGGTTACAAACGGCAATTGTTCAACTACAAGTGCGGATCTTAGCAATGTAGCAAACCATGAATTTGGACACTTTGCAGGAATGGAACATCAATCTGATGGTGCATCTGATCACACTATGATGCATGCTCTCTGTGATTCATATTATAGCTCCATCAAATCCGCCGACATAACCTTCGTGAATAATCACTATTGATGAAAATGAACCAAAAAAACATCGTAATCACTGGTTTAGTCGTAGCATTTGTAGCAGGAATCTCTATACTTGTATCTGGTTTGCTAGATAGCATTGAAACAGATCTATCTACAAACTACACTCCATCAGACATGTCAAAAGCACTTCCACAATTTGACGATGTACTGGAAGGTGGAGATGTCACAATGGCCACTACGAAGATTGAAGATGTGAAAGATCAAATTCAATACACAATACGTGGTACTGTTGTAAGGATTGGAACACCCGAGGAATGGACAGATCCAACTCCTCAGCCGGAAGAACTTCAAAAAATAATGGGTAAAAACGTGAAAATCCCAGTCGATATTGAAGTTGCTCGGGTAGGAAAGGCAAAATCAGCTATACAATCTGGAGAGATAGTTACAGTCAATGTTTTAGGGCGTATTGTTGACAATACTCTGTATCTAAACCCGAATTCGCCTCAATTTGAATCGGGAGAAGATATCATTGTC
>CAYYBJ010000084.1:0-3682 GCA_964470325.1 uncultured Candidatus Nitrosotenuis sp.
CTAGCGGCATGTTTCTTGTGTGAATGTTGAGTATGTCTTTTCGTCCCTTTTTGTCTGGCACTTTGATCTCAATTTCCCTGTCAAATCTTCCAGGTCTTCGCAGTGCAGGATCAATTGCGTTTGGCCTGTTTGTTGCGGCAATGACAATTACCTTGCCTCTTGCCTCAAGACCATCCATTAGTGACAACATTTGTGATACGACACGTCTTTCCACTTCGCCAGTGACTTCCTCTCTTTTTGGCGCAATAGAGTCTATTTCGTCTACGAAAATTATTGATGGCGCCTTTTCTCGTGCTTCTTTGAAAATCTCTCTGAGTCTTGCTTCACTTTCACCGTAAAACTTGCTCATTATCTCTGGTCCTGAAATGCTGATAAAGTGAGCATTGCTTTCGTTTGCAACTGCTTTAGCTAGCAATGTCTTTCCAGTTCCTGGTGGACCATACAGTAGAACTCCTTTTGGTGCTTCTACTCCTAGTTTTTCAAATATCTCTGGATGTCGCAGTGGTAGCTCAATCATTTCGCGAACCTTTTTGATCTCATCAGTTAGTCCTCCAATGTCTTCGTATGTTACCTGTGGCACACCGCGAAGTGTCTCGCCTTTTTCTGCAATGTGGAAAACTGTTTTTTGTGTTACTAGTACTGCGTCTGCTGCCGGAGTAACACCAATTACCTGAAATGTTAATCGTCCGCCAAAGTATGGCACCATTACGTTGTCGCCTTTGATTAGTGGAACACTCTCTAGAGCATCTGCCAGATATCTCTCATCAATTGGAGGAATTGCCTCTAGTGGAGCGACTACTACCTTTTCGGCAGCCACTGCCTTTATCTTTCGAACTGTAATGGTATCGCCAATTGCAATGCCTGCATTGTTTCTTCCCAAGCCATCAATTCGTATAATTCCCTTACCCTCATCTGATGGGTATAGTGGAAGGCACTTTGCAACGGTCCTTCTCTTTCCTTTAATCTCAATTACATCACCAGTTGAGGCATTTAGCGTATCCATGGAATCATAGTCAATTCTTGCTACCCCACGCCCAACGTCTCGAGTATATGCTTCTAGAACTTTGAGAGAAAGGGCGCTCTGGCTCATAGGTTTAACATCTCAGCGTATTTTTTATATCTTTGGCCTTTTTGATCCATGCAAAACAAACCTTAAAATCCAAAGTCCCAACCATCACCAAAAATGGGTAAGCGACCATTAGTTAGAAGACGTGGCCGAGGAGGCATGCAATTTAGGGCAGCAGCTACTAGCAAGGTTTCACCAGCAAAATACCCATATTTTGACTTGGCAGAAGACCATGTCGGCAAAGTAGTCGATCTAATACATGAGAGTGGCAGAGACGCACCACTTGCACGAGTTCGCTTTGAAGACGGCTCAGTTTCTATGATTCCGGCAGTTCTTGGAACCACCATTGGTAGCACCATCAAATTTGGATTAAACGCAGATCTCAAGCAAGGAAACGTAATTAGCATTCAAAACATTCCAGACGGAACCATTGTATGCAACGTTGAAAAGCATTTTGGAGACGGTGGAGCAATAGCAAAAAGCGCAGGCGGCTCTGCAACAGTATTCTCACATGGCACAGACGGCGTCATCATAAAATTACCATCTGGCGCATTTACAACACTAAACCCAAAGAATCGGGCAATGATTGGAATTTTGGCAGGCGGCGGTTCTGGAGATAGACCATTCCTTAACGCAGGAAACAAATGGAGACGATACCGATCAAAGGGCCACAAATATCCAATAGTTAGAGGTGTGGCTCAAGCAGCATATGTTCACCCACACGGAGGAGGAAGACACCAACACATGGGCGGTGGAGGAACAGTTGCAAGAGATGCACCACCAGGAGCAAAGGTAGGAAGCATTGCAGCAAGAAAGACCGGACGATCCCGAGTCAAAGAAAGAGCATAATTTTCTGCACCCTAAAATTGATTAAGACCAAGGCAAGATCATTTGCTAAATGGCAAAACAGCGTGTGCATCTTTTCATAAAGGGCAAAGTTCAGGGAGTTTTTTTTCGCCAGGCAATGAAAGTCACTGCAAAAAAGAATCACGCAACAGGCTGGGTTCGTAACCTAAAGGACGGCCGAGTCGAGGCAGTAATCGAAGGCGAAGATCTTGATGTCAGCAACGTAGTGGAGTGGTGCCATGCAGGTCCAGCAAACGCGCGAGTCGAGGACGTGGAGATACGAAACGAAAAATTCAAGGGCGAATTTGCCAAGTTTGAAGTATTGTACTAGTGTATGGTAGAATAGGCATCCAAAATTAGCGCCTTTATGGGATCTAGCTCCTGCTCATTTGTTATTGTCTTGGTCTGAAATGGCTCCTTTCTGTCCAGCTGAACCTTGATTATTATGGAATTGCCTTCTGGCTCTAGGTCTGCAAACCACCTAAACGAAAGCGACTTGCCAAAGACAATTCTGTGTGCGCGAACATCTTCTACCACATTATCTCCCAGTGAGAGACAGTATTCTCTTAGCGAGTCAAAGAGGGGAAACACTTGCTTTGGTATCTGTTTTTTGAAATTCTCATAGCTTCTTTTGGGGCCCAAAAACAATTCATCCATATTTTTATGGACTGGCATGATACTAAATAAGTGGTAGTAGATCTGCCAGTTCCGATCCAGACAAGTAACCCCATCTCAAGATGCACAAGATCCGCCACGTTGACGAAGTAGCGTGAATGCTTTGCCTTAGGATTGCTCCCTCCCGGACCTCATCCATTTCGGCAATTCGACACTAAGATCACTCCTTCGAGCAATCACGTGACTGCATCCACCCGCTTCGGCGTGATTTCATTTCAGTACATCAAGCGGGAATTATCCATCTGGAAGTTTATCCAGCAGTTACTGACCTCTGCATAGAGCCGGTTTCAGAAAAGGGCACGGCTAGCGCCCCGATCCTACCTACTACCAAGTATGTCTACGACACAATGTTATATTTGCATTAAGGTCAGTCGCGCAGATCTATTATCATCTTGCACACAGAGCAGATCTTGCCTGTGCATTCTGTACCGCATTTTGCGCACTTGATCCTTTCTTTATAGTTTGAATCCTTCATGGCTTGTGAGATCTTTAGGACAGAGCGATACATGTTGTTCTTAATCCCAGAATGGCTAGTCTCCAACTTGTTCAAAAATTCGCGGATCTCTGTTCTGATTCCCTCGTTCATGTGTGGGCACAGCTCGCTTTGGAATGGCAAGTCATTTGTGAATGCATAAAAGACAATCTCGGATTCGTAAATCTCGCAAAACGGCTTTATTTTTCGCAGGGAATTATCCGAAGTGTCTGGGTCCATCCAGCCAATTTTGTTGGTGTCGCCAGATAGAGTGTTTATGACAAATGTCTGCAGGATATCATCTAGGTTGTGGCCTGTCGCAATGACACTTGCGCCAATCTGCTTTGCCGCATGATCCATTGCACGTCTTCTGAATGTGCCGCAAATAGAACATGACGATAACCTGTCGTCTTCATTTTGTTTTAGGGACTCGTCAAGTGTTAGGCCAAAGAGTTCCTTGTATGGGTATACAGTATGCTCTACACCAAGTTTTGCACAAAAGTCCTTTACTATTTCCAGTGCCTCATTGCGATATTGGGGAATTCCCTCATCAATTGTTATAGCATGGATCTGAAAATTGTGGTTTTTTGCCATCTTGGATAAAACATGGAGCAATGCAAGTG
>CAYYBJ010000085.1:0-3655 GCA_964470325.1 uncultured Candidatus Nitrosotenuis sp.
TGCTACAGAATAACTAGGAATTATGGCATCATTCTGGGATGGTTTCTACAGAGCCAGTTTTATACTAATTTCTGTATTACCTGTCCAATAGCAAATCACAATGCGTATGCTAGTATTGTTATTGTAGTTAAACAAAACAAGCTAAAAGAGCCTTCACATCTAATGAATTTAGGAATGTCTGTAAGGGATTTGGAGATGAACTTACATATTTTTTACATAATCATAGAAAATCCTGGAGGAAATCAGAGCTTTTTGAAATGATTTACCTTAGTCCCCATCTTGCCATGACCTTATCTTCCAGTCTCTTAAAGATAAGACCATCAATCACAATACCAATTATCATAATTACTATCATCATTGCTATCACCTGGGATACATCAGACAGCTGACGCCCAACATTTAGCAAAAATCCAAGTCCCAAAAACGAAAACAACAGCTCAGCTCCTACCACACCACGCCAGCCAAATGCCCATCCCTGCTTAAATCCAGTAATCAGATACGGAAATGCAGCCGGAATCAACACTTTGGTTATCAGCTGCTCGCCTTTTGCACCCATGTTCTGAGCTGCTGCAATAAAGTCGGGATTTATGCTCTTGACACCAGTGTACGTGTTTATGGTAACTGCAAACAAGGCACCTGCCACTGTAACAAAGATAATTCCCGCATCAGTCAGGCCAAACCAGATTATTGCCAAAGGAGTCCATGCAACAGACGGAATCGACTGCAATCCCAATACTATAGAGCCAATTGTCTCATTTACTGTATTAACTCGTGCCATGAAAATTCCAAGCATGATACCACCAGCCACTGCGATTGCAAAGCCAGCTGCCAGCCTCCAAAGGCTGGTTCCTATTCCAATCCATAAAGTGCCATCCATAGCACCATATCCCAAATCTTCTGCCACATCATATGGAGATGGAAACACACTGTCTGGCCAGACATTTGCTACATCGAGAGCCTGCCACACCAAAACTATTCCCACATAGAATGCGATTTTCTTGCCTAGCGACTTTGCCTTCATTGCGACTCCTCCGTTGCCTTGACCTCTGGTCGCAACAATGCAGAAATCTCCCTCTGATATGGAACCAGAGTTTCATCTTCTACCAGTCTTGGCCTTTTGTGATCAATTGGAATTATCTTCTTAATCGTTGACGGCCTGTGTGTAAACACTACAACCTTGTTTCCCAAAACGGTAGATTCTGAAATGCTGTGTGTAACAAATATGATGGTCTTTTTTGTTTTCTGCCAGATCATTTGCATTTCAACTAGCAACAAGTCTCGTGTCTGTGCATCCAGCGCAGCAAACGGCTCATCCATCAGTAAAATCTCTGGATCCATCACCAGAGCCCTAGCTATTGCTACTCTTTGTCTCATTCCAGTTGATAGCTGGTACGTATACGAATTGGCAAATTTTGATAGCTGCATCATGTCCAGATATCTGTCAGAGATCTGGTGTCGCTCTGATTCCGGAATTCCTGCAATCTTTAATCCAAATTCCACATTGTCACGAACTTTTAGCCATGGAAACAGCGCACCTTCCTGGAACACCATGATTCTGTCAGGTCCGGTTTTTGTTATTGGTCGATTATCAAGAAGGATTTGCCCTTCATCGGGCGTTTGCAGGCCGGCTGCTATTCGCAAAAACGTGGATTTGCCACATCCAGATGGACCAACTAGGCACACAAAGTCACCATCTTCTACTGTGAAATTGATTCCACCCAAAGCCTTGAGTGGTTTTCCATCATGCTCAAAATATTTTACAATGTTTTTTGCCTCTAGCTTTGCCATGGATTAGCCTCCAATGTCTGTGCATAAATGTCATCCAGATTGTATCCATGGCGCCCCAAGTATCCAAGGGAATATGCTCGCTCTGCAAAGATCTTGATTGCATCAATATCAAGCTCTGATGTGTACACTATTTGGGAAAAGGAATTGTGAACAATGTTTTCTTTTAGAGTTTTTCCAGTGTGAGATTTGTAAAATTTAATGTATGTGGATTCAGTTTGTTGCGGATTTTGGTTTATCCAGTCTATTGCCTGCTGGTGGCCTGCAAGCCATTTTTGTACAACATCTGGATGTTTTTCAATATAATCAGCCCTGCCAATTAGCACAACAGATGGAAATCTCTTTGCTGGCCAGATCTCTTCTTCTTGGAATAGTCTTTTTCCGCCAAGATTTTCAACAAGCATCGTAGCAGTTGGCTCTGGGACCCATGCCGCATCGATTTCTCCCTTGGCAAAGATAGTATTGATTTCAGCATTTGCTATGTTATAGATGATGACATTGCCTCCTTTTTCAGCTGGCTTTAGTCCATTTTCTGCCAAATAATTCCTCAGGGAGACATCTTGGGTATTTCCAACAAACGGAGCTGCAATTTTTTTGCCTGCCAAGTCCGCAGGTTTGGTTATAGTCGAGTCTTTTTGTATGACAAAGCTGGCTCCGTTGTTTGCAGCGCCAGATAGAATCTTGATTCCCTCTCCAGCAGATTTTACATAGCCATTAACAAATGGAGCAGGTCCAACATATGCCAAGTCAGCCGAGTTTGCAAATAATGCCTCTATTGCCTCCGGTCCGCTATCAACTACTTTTGTCTTGATTTGTGTGTCTCCGAGCTGATCGGTAAAGTAGCCATTTTCCATACCAACTATAGGAACAGCATGAGAAATGTTTGCAAAAAATGCCACCCGAACCTCGTTTTTGTCCGAGTCATTGCCCGAAATCACGCTCAAAATCACAAAAACTGCAACTATTGCCGCAACTGCTGCACCAGCCAAAGGCAGAATTTTCATAAAACAGCGTTATGAAACTTTGGTTAAATAGTGATCGGATTTTAGCTGTAGCTATAGCTAATTTTTTGGCTCGATTATTTTTTCCAAATTTTTAGAATCAGAAATTTTTCAAATCAAAACCAGATCAGCAAAAAGGATAAATGCAAATCATTTAACGGAAAAGCTCTAATGAAACAAAAGGCAGTGCTTGCTTTTTCTGGCGGACTTGACACCTCAGTTGTTATCAAATATTTACAAGAAAAACACAGAATGGATGTCATCACGGTTACAATAGATGTAGGTGAGGGAAGCGACCAAAGAAAGATTGCTGCAAAAGCAAAGAACCTCGGCGTACTACGACATTACAATATTGACGCAAAAAAAGAGTTTGTTGACGATTTCATTTTCCCCTCAATCAAGGCAAATGCATTATATCAAAAAAAATACTGTCTTGCAACATCACTAGCTAGGCCACTAATTGCACAAAAGGTGCTGGAAATAGCCAAAAAAGAAAAGGTAGACGCACTAGCACACGGATGCACAGGTAAAGGAAACGACCAAGTCCGATTTGACGTAACATTTGGCTCTGGCTCTAATCTTCCTATAATAGCACCAATTCGTGACTTGAACCTAGACCGAACCACAGAACTAGAATTTGCAAACAAGCATGGGATCCCAATTGATTCAGTATCAAAGAAATTTTCCATTGATCAAAATCTCTGGGGAAGAGCCATAGAAGGCGGAAACCTAGAAGACCCATACACAGAACCACCAGAAGATGCATTCATCTGGGTAAAGACAAAAAACTTGCCAGACAAGCCAAAATATCTTGAAATCGAATTTGAAAATGGAATCCCGGTAGCAGTTGACAAAAAGAGATTATCACC
>CAYYBJ010000086.1:0-3617 GCA_964470325.1 uncultured Candidatus Nitrosotenuis sp.
CTCTTTTTTGATTTCGTCTGAGGATTGGTGGTTGCCCATTGATGTGATGTGTGGTAATTCTAATATGAATCACATGAGGTCTTCGTCTAGCTGATCAATGGATTCTACAAACTGGCTGCACGGACATCCAGGTATTGCGCATTTTCCGAGCTTTAGAAACGAATCATTTCTTGATTCTTCATGGATTTGCCTGACGTGATGGCAGCGCTTGCAGTTCACAAAGACAATTCTAGTTTTGGTTTATTTAAGGTGTAAGAACTGCACGCGCCTCTATTCTGGAATATTTCAAATCCTCTAAGACAGAGTTTGCCTGCTCTAGTGGGAATGACTTGAAGATTATTTTCATATCGTTTTGCTCTGCCAGTCTTACCACATCTGCCATGTCTGATCTGGAGCCAATCAGTGTTCCGCGCAGAGTTTTTTCTGCAAACACATCAAAATTTGGGATGTTTGCCAACACTCCTAGTACGATGGTGCCGCCCTTTTTGACGGAATTAATTGCTAAATCTACCACTTTTTCCGATGGTGCAAAGACAATTGCCGAATCTAACAATCCTTCCTCTTTTTTTAGGTTTGACAAAAACTCGCCCTGCTCTGTGAACTGGATTACATTGTCTGCTCCGACTCGTTTAGCAACATCTAGGTGTGTCTTGTTTCTTGCAACGCCAACTACTCGCATTCCTTGCAGCTTGGCAAACTCTACTGTTAGGTGGCCTACCCCGCCGACACCAAAGATTCCAACTGTCTTGTTTTTGGCAGGCTCGGATGCCTTTACTGCCTTGTATGCGGTAATTCCCGCACAAAAAAGCGGTGCGGCATATTCTGACTTCATGGTATCTGGAATGGGCGTTGCAAAGTCTTCTGATATTGTGATATATTCGGCGTATCCTCCAAGCATTGTCTCGCCTGTGATTTCTGTCTGGTCACAGAGGTGTTCCTTGCCAATTTTGCAGTAATCGCAATGCATGCAAGAGCCGTGCAACGGAGAGATTCCTATTCTTTGTCCTACTTTGAGGTTTTTTGCATTTGGTCCTGCTTGTATGATGGTGCCGACAATCTCATGGCCTGGAATGGTTGGCAGTGCAGGCGGAATTCCGTATTTTTGCCAGTCCCCCTCTATGCCATGGAGCTGCGAGCGGCAGACTCCGCACGCCTCTATTTTGACTAGGAGATCGTTGTTCTTTTTGATTTTGTGAGTCTCTATTTCCCGCAGCTGTAGTGGCTTTCCCTCAATCAGCCCAAGCCTTTCTAGTACCATTGCACGCATTATTGTGTGGTATGATAGCAAGCTATTTTTTGGTTTAGATAAAAAATTAAACTCTGGGTTCTACAATTTGGTATAATGTCAGATATAACACCAGATGACAAGAGGCGAGTCGAACTATTGGATATAATATCAAAAAAAGGCCTCAAAACCCTCTCACTTGAGGATCTCAAGGAGCTCATAATTCTGGTGAAAAAAAAAGACTATTCCCACAGCAAAAAGGCGCAAAAATCTAAAATGAAACTATTGGCGCAAATCAATGCGCGTGTCTATGACATTGAGGAAAAGACTTGGTTTAGATAAAAAATACAAATACCAAAGCAAATCACAATTTTTCATTGGCAGAAAATCATCTCATTTCCGAGACCAGTCCATATCTATTGCAACACGCGCACAATCCCGTAAACTGGTATCCGTGGGGTAAAGAAGCACTAGAGCGAGCAGTATCTGAGAACAAGCCGATTTTTCTCTCAGTTGGGTATAGCTCATGTCACTGGTGCCATGTAATGGAGCATGAATCCTTTGAAAATGAGGAAATTGCAAAAATCATGAACGAGCATTTCATTTCTATCAAAGTAGACAGGGAAGAACGACCAGACTTGGATGATATCTATCAAAAGGTCTGCCAGATGGCCACAGGCCAGGGAGGCTGGCCGCTGAGCGTTTTTTTGACGCCTGACCAAAAGCCATTCTATGTTGGAACATACTTTCCAATTCTGGACAACTATGGCAGGCCTGGCTTTGGAAGCATTCTACTTCAGCTGGCACAGGCCTGGAAGGAAAAGCCAGGAGACATACGAAAGGCATCGGAAAATTTTATGAAAAATCTCCAGGGCGCAGAAACGGTAATGACTACTGCACCACTAGACAAATCAATACTGGATGAGGCAGCAATGAATCTGTTCCAGATTGCCGACAATACATATGGCGGATTTGGGCAAGCACCCAAGTTTCCAAACGCCGCAAATCTGTCGTTTTTACTGCGTTATGGAAAAATTTCCAAAATTTCAAAATTTTCCGAGTTTGTATTCCAGACTCTAAACAAGATGGGAAAAGGTGGGATCTTTGATCAGATTGGCGGTGGATTCCATCGCTATTCCACAGATGCAAGATGGCTTGTTCCCCACTTTGAAAAGATGTTATACGATAATGCACTATTGCCCGTGGTCTATGCCGAGGCGTACCAACAAAGCAAGGACACATTCTGTCTGGATGTGATGAACAAAACACTCGGATTTGTTCTGCGTGAGATGACTTCGCCAGAGGGAGGATTCTATTCTGCACTAGATGCGGACTCTGAGGGGGAGGAAGGCAAATTCTATGTCTGGAGCAAAAAAGAGATCTCTGAGATTCTTGGCAAGGACTCGGATCCGTTTTGCCTGTACTATGACGTCACAGATGGTGGCAACTTTGAAGGCCACACAATACTGAACAATTCCATAGCCGCATCTGCGGTTGCATTTCATACTGGTATGAATGAAGTTGCGCTCAAGTCACTAATCTCTGAATCTTCAAAAAAACTGCTTGATGTGCGTGCAAAGCGCATCCGACCGGGACTGGATGACAAGATAATCACATCTTGGAATGCATTGATGGTTTCTGCCCTTGCCAAGGGGTATAGGGTAACTGACAATCCGCAATATTTGCATGCGGCAGAAAACTGTGTTGAATTCATAGAGAAAAATCTCCTAAACGGAGATTATCTTCTTAGGACATACAAAAATGGCAAGGCAAAACTGCAAGCATATCTTGAGGACTATGCATACTTGATTAATGCTCTAGTGGATCTCTTTGAGGTAAAGCCGGACGCAAAATATCTGATACTGGCAGAACGCCTGGCAAATCACCTAGTTGAGCATTTCTGGGATGAGAAAAATTCCAGCTTTTACTTTACTGCGGATAATCACGAATCCCTCATCATACGCCCAAAGAACAATTATGATCTTTCTATGCCGTCTGGCAATTCCGTTGCTGCAAATGCATTGCTAAAGCTATATCACCTAACACAGAATAAAAAATTCCAAGAAATCTCCACCAAAACAATGGAGGCATTTGCCATAATGGCCGCAGAAAATCCGTTTGGGTTTGGCTATCTGCTAAATACGATTTATCTGCATTTGCAAAGCCCAACTGAAATCACAATTCTAAATCCTAGCTACAAGGAACTATACAATAACATCACAAAACGATTCCTACCAGAATCCATTTTAGTGACAATACAAAACTCGTCGCAGCTTCGGGATTTGGCAAAATATCCATACTTTGCAGGAAAGGAATTTGGAAATGACACCACCGTATTTGTGTGCAAAAACTTTAGCTGCTCACTGCCACTAAAGACCATACCTGAAGTGGA
>CAYYBJ010000087.1:0-3588 GCA_964470325.1 uncultured Candidatus Nitrosotenuis sp.
GATTACTAAGACGAAAAAACACGGTTTCAATTTTCATGCAGATCTTCTTTGGATTGGCACTTCTTAGTGTAATGTGGTTTGTATTTGGATTTAGTCTTGTGTTTGGTCCAGACACTGCCGGCATAGTTGGCAACATGGACTATGTCTTTCTCAAGGGAGTTCCATGGGATGACTCGCTGCCGTTTGCGCCAACCATTCCTGGAGTATTGTTTGCCAAATTCCAGCTAATGTTTGCGGCAATCACTCCATTGCTTTTGACTGGTGTAATAGCGGAGAGAATGAAGTTTTCTGCATTTATCATATTTATCGTGGCTTGGTCTGCACTCATCTACTATCCACTGACCCACTGGATCTGGGGTGGAGGATGGCTAGGGGACTTGGGAGTATTTGACTTTGCAGGAGGCATTGTAATTCACACCAGTGTTGGAATGGGAGCACTGGCAGCTGCCATAGTACTGGGCAAGAGAAGAAACTATGGGCCGGCAATAATGGTGCCACACAGCATTCCGATTGCAGTCTTGGGCTCTTCATTATTGTGGCTAGGCTGGTTTGGATTTAATGCGGGAAGCGCACTTTCTTCTGGTGGAGTTGCGGGAAACACCGTAATTGTTACTCATATGGCATCTTCGATTTCCGCCCTGATCTGGGTAGGACTATCTTGGATGAGGACCGGCAAGCCAAGCGTAATTGCCGCAATCAACGGCGCAATTGCGGGCCTTGCAGGAATCACACCAGCATCTGGCTATGTTAGTGTGGAACATTCCTTTGTAATTGGAATAGCAATAGGTCTTGCCTCGTATTGCGGTGTACTATTAATCAAAGACAGACTCAAAATTGATGATGCACTAGATGTCAGCTCTGTTCACGGAATTGCCGGAATCATTGGCTCACTAGCAATTGGAATTTTTGCGTCTGCTGCAATCAACCCAGCAGGACCAAACGGCTTGCTCTTTGGCAACCCAATGCAGATTGTCATTCAGGGAATAGGTGTAGGCGTTGCAGGGGCACTTGGATTTGGCGGAACGTTTGCCATACTAAAGGTGATAAAGTTCCTAATTGGAATCCGAGTCACAAAGGAAGTAGAGGAAATCGGCCTAGACATTGGCGAGCATGCAGAGCAGGCATACGCAGATGAGGAAGAATTCAAGCTAGACGAGGAAGCTCACCAAAAACCAAAAGAAACTTGATTGGATAATAACAACCAAGACTTGATTACTGGATTTGATTATTGTATTTTGATACTAAATATGATCCAGCATGCCGCAGAAACATGGTATGACAAAATGTAATCTTTGCCGCAATCGTCATTGATTTTATCGCAATCATTTTTGGCGTATTTGTGTAGCCATTCTGGAATCTAATACTAACATATGTCAGCGAACAAGTCAAAGTTGTGTCTGTGTATGATCAAGTAGATGTATTGTCCAAACTCCTAATGACTATCACGTTCCAATTGATGTGTGTAACACACAACTAGGCGAGCTAGTAGTTACAGAATATGCTGTCAAAGTCAAGAAAAGAATGGTACAATCGATCCGACGACTATATTTTTTATCAGACTTGATTTTTGAATAATACATTTACAGACATGATGTTGTTCTTGTAAGATGCATTTATCTCCGTAATTCTACTCTTGTAATAAAAGATCTTTTTGTCATCAATCTTTCCAATCACATCAATTAGTTTTGCATTTTTTAACAAGTTTATTTTTCGATAGACAGTAACTATTGGTATCTTAGTATTCTCACTTATTTGCAAACATGATTTGAAATCGTGTGTGATTTGAGCAAGTATGTCTCTGCAATTTTTGTCTGATAGCACAAGTAAAATTGTGTCTTTATCATAATCTGATAGAATTGGTGTTATGTCTGATGTCTTATTCATGTTTGAACAAGACTCCATGGCAACATGGACATGCGTTGTATTTGGCGACAAGATTTAACTTGCAATTTAAGCACCACTTGTCAAAAATCGAGCTGCTGTGTTTCCTAAATGCTGCATATCTATGAAAATACTGACAAATATTCGAACATGTTCTACGCATTACTGTCTCTCCGATCTTAGGCATTCGCCTAGAATTTTATTTACGATAAAAGAAAAACTGACATTGCTTTTTTCTTTGGTTATCATTTCAGCCTGAATCATCCTTAGCTTATCTGCCAACTCCTTGTCAATCACAACGGAAATTCTAGCGTATTTCCTATCCAATTTTCTCACCTAAAAAAAGAGAAAAGTTAGTAGTCCAGAACAATTCTGGAACTATCTAAGACTTTGACTAGCTTTGACATCTTTGGATGCGAGTCTAACTCTACGCCTTTCATTGGAGAGTCAATTTCATTCATCATCAGGCAGTGTTCGCATGCGATGATTCTTCCTCCTCCACTGACAAATGCCTCTAGAGTGTCATACAGGTATGATAGTTCTTCTGGATGGCTCTGATCAATTAGCCTGACTCCGTTTACATCCAAAAATACGACTACCTTCTTTTTTGCGTCCAAGAATGCCTTTGCGTGTTCTACGCCCATTTGTGCAGAGTGTAGCTGGAATTCATCGCTAGGATCCCCGCTTTTGATGTGGATCAAAATTGTATTGTGCTTCTCAGTATGTCCAGATCCATGTTTTTTCATTTTCTCAGAAGCGGCGTCTGCTGTCTGCATCAAAGATGGGATTGTGGCTACTGCAACAAGCAGGATTACTGCAAGAGTAGGAGCCAGTAGGTGATTTCTATTCATTGATGGTATTTTGCCAAATTAATAAAAAACCAATTTGGAAAGTTTGTCGAATGTACCAGTGTTATAGCGCCAGAAAAATATCTTCAGCATGGCCTGAATCATCAAAAAGCTTTGAGAATTCTTTTTGAAATGTCTTCTTTAGGAGTGCAACGTCCTTTACTCGATAACGCTCTTTGCCGTTTTGTGTGCATTTTTCGATCACACCTTCTTCAATCAACTCTGAGAGATTCCATGACACTGTGGATGGGCTCTTGTGCATCTTTAGTGTTAGTTCCTTGAAGCTTGGCTTGCCCTCTACAATTATCTGAAACAGGATTTGTTTTTTTGTAGGTTTTCTGATGTTTCTAATTATTGGATATTCATCTTCGGATATGCTTACTCCATAATATCTACGGTGTTTTGAAGCCTTTTGGGATTTTACTGCTCCTTGTCTTTCAAGCTGGTTCAGATAATGTGTAATTACGCCCGTTTCCATACCTGTTTTTTTCATTAATTCACTCAGACTAATTCCAGGTGTTTCTTGGATTGTCTTTAATATGGATTCTTTTCTTTGCACTGGAATGATTTTCTATTTGTTATTAAAAACCCCATTTGTCGTTTTTCAATATTCGAAGAATCCACCAGCTTCCTTTTTAAGAAAATCCACACACTGTAACCCGAGAAAAAATGTCCAAATACGAACAAGACAAAAAAATGCCGTGGAAATGGTATGTTGGATTGGTGCTTGGAGGATTGGCGATACTAATGATGACTACGATTGCTCCGATTTGGCATTGGTTCCCAGTGCAAATAACAGAACAAGGAACAGTTCTGGCACTGACTGATGACAAATGTGTTGTCAAAACACCGTCTGTCA
>CAYYBJ010000088.1:0-3542 GCA_964470325.1 uncultured Candidatus Nitrosotenuis sp.
ACATCTAGCGGAATTAAAAACAAGACTGGTCAGAATACTAATTTCGGTTGTTGCAATCATTGGGTTTTTGCTCTCATTTAGGGCAGAACCATTTTGGTATAATGGCATCAAGCTGTATTATCCATTTCCAGACCCACTTCACAATCTGGCAGCACAAATAACAAACCACATGAGAATGAACTTGGTCCCAGATGGAGTCCAGCTGATTCAGACTGCACCAGGTCAGGCATTTTATGCTCAGGTTTATGTTGCTGCCTTGGTCGGTGTGGTATTATCAATGCCCATCATAGTGCGAGAATTGACAAAATTCATCGCACCTGCATTTTCTGACAAGGAAGTGCATGCCATTCAAAGAGTGGCAATTCCTGCGATTGTGTTGTTTGTGGCAGGCGCGGCATTTTCGTATTTTACCGCCATTCCGTTTATTTTGGACTTTTTGTACCAGTATGGCGAGTCCGTAGGCGCTGTGACATTTTTGAGTATAATGGAGTTTGTTACGTTTGTATTACAATTCTTGCTTGCATTTGGTGTTGCGTTTCAGCTGCCTCTGATAATGTATGCCGCAACGGTATCAGGCATTACGGATGCCAAGTTTTGGCGCAACAACATCCGATACGCAATAGTGGCTTTGATAATAATTGGTGCCATAGTGACACCAGATGGGAGCGGAATTACAATGTGGTTCATCTCTGGCCCAATGATTGGCCTATATCTAGCAGGCATGGCATTCATAGAGCGCCGCGAGCGCAAAGTTAAGAAACCCACCATAAATAGTGAGTAAACGTTATGAGTATAATGCACGTGTTTATTTATCAGATGTCTAATCATATTTTGAGGGCGTGACCATGTCTAGCGTTGAATCACAATTCTTGGAATCAGAAAATCTCTCCACATATGAGGGAAGATGGATTGCGATACTAGACAAAAAAATAGTCGCGGATGGGACAACAATAGAAGAAACATATGACAAAGTGGCAAAAATGAAACTATCTAGAACGCCACTTTATCATAGAATACCGAAACGAGAAGAAGCTGAAGTATTCATACTGTAAATTTGTGAAATAATTATTATTAGTTTTGAATATTGAGTACATGATATGGCGGATTTAGGCAGAGGCTCTGATCGTCTTTACTTCAAGTACAAATCAATACCACGGCTAACCAAAGACGGAAAGTATGTTTATGTCAGAAAACCAGTCATAGAGGTAACATTTAGGCGATTTTCTGAATCAAAAGATGAAAATAACAGAGAAATGAAATTAAATGCGTTAATCGACTCTGGTGCAGACTGGTCATTTCTGCCCTTGGAAATTGCAAAAGTATTGCGTCTTGACATTGATGAATCGGAGGAACGAATCTTGACAATAGCTGGTGAGACCAAAGCATACAAGTCCAAAGTTTATGTTGAAATACCAAGAGCAGGAAAAATTCCAGTTCCAATGGGTTTTGTCAATGTTCATGTAATGCCAAATGAAGTCGGGCAAGATCATCCTTCATTTGTCATTCTAGGAAGAAAGGATTTCTTTGAGAAATTTGAAGTCACTATAAACGAATCAGCCCAATTTGTCACACTCAAAAACATCCACAAGGACAGAATCAAAAAGACACGATTCTAAGTTTTGTGCGTAATTTTACCGAATTTGTAAAAGATCATCATTGTAAGGCTTAAATCTCAAGTCATACCATTTAGAATCAAATGCTAAGTACCATAACCGGATTTATTGCAGGCCAAGAATGGATCTTTATTGCAATAGCTGCAGGAATAATTCTGTTTGGAGCAAAAAAGATTCCAGAACTTGCAAAAACACTGGGCAAGTCACGCGGTGAATACGAAAAAGGCAAGTTTGAGGCAGAAAAAGAACTCAAAGACCTCAAAGACAAAAAAGACTAGGATTCCGCTATTTTACAAAATTCTTCTATTATCTTGCCGTACTGTGTTGCAATCTTGGATTTTCCAAAAAGCTCGGCTAGTTTCATTTTTGCTCCCAGCTTAAAATCAGCAGATATGGTAATCTTGGTTCCCTGATCTGTCTTTTCATAGGTTTCCAAGACATGGGTGCCTTTGGCATTTCCGCCCAAGACAAAGAACTCGTGTGATTCTGGGTATTTTGTGATGTGTTTTGTAGTCATTACTAGTTCTTTGTCATCTAGTCTTAGGTGTTCTTCCACTATGGCAATGTTTTCTCGAACAGACCTGACCCGGATCGATGGAAAATATTTTGGCAGAATATTTTGGAAATTCTCATAGTTTGCCATTACATCAAAGACATGCTGTCGCTCTGATTTGATGTTTTTTACAATGACAAATTTCGGCAATAAAACCTATGTGCCCCAGCGTTTGTATAAATCATGATCAATTCCGAATTGGTCTAGGCATTTTCCAACTGTGTGATCAATGATTTGCTCTATGGATTTTGGCTTGGTATAAAATCCCGGGACTGGCGGCAATATGACAACTCCAAGCCTTGAGAGTTTTAGCATGTTTTCCAGGTTTATTGCAGTAAGTGGTGTTTCGCGCGTAACCAAGACCAGCTTGCGTGATTCCTTTAGTGTGACACCGGCTGCTCTTGCCACGAGTGTTTCATCATATCCGTTTGCTATGCTGGACAGAGTCTTCATAGAGCATGGAATTACTATCATGCCGTCGTGTCGGTATGTACCTGATGATATGCCAGATGCTAGATTGGAATCATCAGAGTATTCAGTTGCCAGTGTCTTTAGCTGGTCTAGTTTGTAGTCTGTCTCCATTGCTAGGCATTTTTTTGCCCATTCTGTTATGACTAGATGTGTCTGGATTTTGCACTGTTTTAGAACTTCAAGTATTCTGATACCATAGATCACTCCAGTGCTACCAGTGATGCCAATTACTAGCTTCATAGTATGATTGTGTGGTTTTGATTATTTTAAGCTGTGATTGCACGTTACCACTAGAACTAGACAGAACTAGACAGTTTTGGGAACATACCAGACTATGCAGAACTAGGCCAGTTTTACGGCTATTTTATAACGATTCCAAATTAATCCTAGAAACACTGGGATTATAGTTGATTCCAATAATATCATTATTGTCAGGGATCGAATATAGATGAATATGTAAAATTATGGCAATGATACTTCGCAGCTAGTATCTGCAGTGTCCAGACCTGCCTCGCCACTGCCTGACGAACCCCACGCGAATTGGAACAAATACTGCTCCGCATTTGCTTGCGGAATGTTACTTGGAAGTAAAAGTACTGATGAGATCAGAACAAGCATTACAATTAATGAATTAAATTTTTGTTTGCTCAGATAGATGTGGCTCCTCATGGTGTCACATCAATGCACTTTACTGTAGGTGTGATGTCTGCAGGAATTGCAGTTGGGTTGATTACTGAAACTGCCCATGTAGACGGTGTTGCTCCAAATGAGCTAGATATTACCTTAAGATCTGGGCTTCCAAGGATATAGCCTCCACCAGATGCAAAGTCACCTGGGGCACATGTTGCTATCACCAAAGTTGGCGGTGAGCTTGCCGGAATTATTATGGTTGGAGCGGTTACGCT
>CAYYBJ010000089.1:0-3444 GCA_964470325.1 uncultured Candidatus Nitrosotenuis sp.
GATAATATCATGAAACCAGAGATAAAGACTGCAATAGTAATGGGCGCAATAATCGTAGGTGCGACGACTGGACTTGGTGCGTATTTTGCCTCATTGGACCAAGTAGTCAGCATACAGTCCGACGAACCAATTGATAAGAATCGATTCAAAAAGGCCCCAGAACTAACAGGAATTGCAGGATACATCAATGCGGACTCGACACTGCAAGAAAAGATCAAAGGCAAAGTAGTCCTGTATGATATTTGGACATATAGCTGCATAAACTGCCAGAGGACCCTACCATACATTACAGCATGGGACGAGAAATACTCTGACCAAGGACTAGTAATAATTGGAGTTCATTCGCCAGAGTTTGAGTTTGAAAAAGACATCAACAATGTCAGACTAGCAGTGGAAAAATTTGGAATAAACTATCCAGTCATACTTGACAACGATAAGGAAATCTGGGATGCATTTGAGAACAGATACTGGCCAAGAAAATATCTTGCAGATGATGAAGGATACGTCAGATATGATCACATTGGAGAGGGTGCATATGATGAAACAGAGAAAATTATCCAGCAATTATTGGAAGAGCGTGCAAAAAAACTTGGATTGAGTATTGCATCTACACAACCATTAGTAGACATTGACGAATACGAGCACGGATCAAGAACGCCAGAATTATACTTTGGTTATGACTTTGCATTTGGTCGAAGTCAAATTGGAAATGCGGAAGGATTTAGGCCAAATCAAGAAGTCACATATACAGTCCCAGACAAATTAAGTGAGAATAATTTCTACATGGAAGGAACTTGGAAAAACCTAGAAGACAGAATGGTTCTGGTTTCAGATTCCGGTAGAATCATTTTGCCATACTTTGCAAAAGAGGTAAACATTGTATCTGGCGGAAATTCAGAGTTGGAAATATTTTTAGACGGTGCAAAGATTTCAGAACAGGTTTCTGGAGCAGATGTTCAAGATGGTAAAGTCATGATCAAAGACTCAACCCTATACAATTTGGTAAAAACTGCAGAATCATCAAGATACATACTAGAAATTCATGTAAAGCAGCCTGGCTTTGAAATCTATACGTTTACGTTTGGTTAGGCCTGTCACCGCAACCCCATGTTACCGGAGTGACACCACATCTGGTGACAAATTTCTTTAAAACCAATTTTTCAAGCACTTCACATGGGATCATTGAGTGACAAGTGGAATGATTTTGGAAGATCAGATAGCCTCACTCAGAAAATTGTTGACAAGGTAAAGCCAGATGTCCCACTAAAGAACAAAATCGACGTTGCACAAAAAAACCTCCAATTACAAATTGTCAAGCTGGACGGAATTTCTCAAAAAATAAAGCAAAAAAACGATTATATTTTCAATAAAATCGTCTCTGCACAAAAATCAAACAACAATTTACACGCAAAGGCATATGCTACTGAATTATTAGAAATTAGAAAAATGCACAACATGGTAAATGGTGCCAAGCTAGCACTAGAACAGATTCAGCTACGACTAAACACAGTATCAGAGCTAGGAGACATTGTGGTGACACTAAGTCCATGCATGTCTGTAATCAAGGGACTAGGCAGCTCACTTTCTGGAATAATGCCAGAGGCAACATCATCTATGCAAAATCTATCACAAATACTGGGAGATGTGCTGACAGGCTCATCCATGAATGCATCTGATGCCACAGTGTCCACGTATAGTTCAAACTCAGACACACTTGCAATTCTAGAAGAAGCACAAGCAGTCATTGAAGGTCAAACAAGGGCAAGCATTCCAGAGCCGCCATCCAGTGTAGCAACCCAGGCAAGAAGAGAATCAATCATTTAGATTTCTTTTTGCTTTTTTCAACCAGTATTTTCTTTATTCGAGATATTGTTGGATAGCTGTATCCTCGGCGCCGATAATTTGAGATCATCATTTTCCAGTTTTTTAGGCGCCACTGTGCTTGCTCGTTTGTAATGGAATGAATTTCTTTTTGGATAATACTTTTGCGGCCAACCTTGAGCACCCCCGCGTCTTTTGCGGACCAGCGATTTTTGGCAAATTTTAGGCCAGACAGAATTTCTTCTATTGGCATCTCCCTAAAACAGTCCTCAATTATTTTGAGTTCTGCATCAGACGGTGCCTTTTTTACTGGAATTCTTATCTCATCCATGAATGATTGTGAGATTCTTATTTCTTAATAGAGAAATGATGAGCTAGTTTTAACAAAAAGCCAAGCGTGTGTACTGCCAACTTGTTTGTTCAACTGGCACAAAACCCATGATATTATGTATGCAATACAGAGCAGAACATCATGGTGGAAAAACATCTTCAAAAAAATGATCTAAAAACAGGAGAAGATGATCCATTTGGAGTTCAGGTAAGAAAATTATACTTTCGAGAGCAAGAAATTGACAATAGAGAACACTCTGAAAAAGTAAAAGACAGGTGTGCAGAAGCAGGAAACGACACTCGAAATGCAGATAATTTTGTCAAGCTGGTAAATGCACACCTGCAAAACAACATGTCAAAGATAGAAAAAATCAAAGCAGAGCAAAACAGATTTTGGGATGAGTTAGACATGTTCAAGTCAGAATCAAGTCAATCATCTAATCCCAGACGATCAGAAACGGAAGACGCTATGATAGTGCGAGATCTTACAACTATGATTAACAAATACGGAATTGAGAAATTAATTAATGCACTAGACAAAATATCAAAACAGTAGCAAAATTCAAGTATTATAAAACAGACACCGTAATGCGAGTATTTTATTCACAAAAAGCAGAATAAATAATCAAAATTCAGTTGTGCGATGGAAACAAATGATACAAGAACAGCTACGCAACAACACCAGGACTTGTCAGACAACTGGAAAACATGTGCAGCAGATGAACGAATAAAAACAGAGAAGAATATACTTCAAAACCTCAAGGACCTAGATACACCAGAGGCAATAATGTTAGGATATGACTTTGCAGCTGCCCTCCAAGAAAGAAACAATAGCATGACACTAGAGATAATAGAAAAAATTGAAAAGCTGCCGATGAATTGGCGAAATGAATCTTAGGCGATCTAAAATCAATTCTGAGATTAGTTTAATAACCCAAATCAGGCGTAAAATTATCATGAATAAAACCATGTTTGCCGCAGTCTTTGCATCAGTTGTCCTAATGTTTGGAACTGTAGCATCAGTACTTGAAATGCTACCCGATGCAGAGGCAATAAAGGCAAGGGGCACATACCTCAAGGATACAACCTCAAACCAAAGACACAGTGCATCCAAAGTTTGCGGTGACCAACTGTGCGGAGCCATGATTGATACATCAACAGGACTCAAAAAGGGACAGATCAGCAGAGGCTTTGCAAGATAATACATCCTCTGACTTTTTACTTTTTTAAAATAATAAGGCCCTGTAGAAACCATCGATTTTTGACCATTTTGTAGATCAGAATCTTGCGCCA
>CAYYBJ010000090.1:0-3423 GCA_964470325.1 uncultured Candidatus Nitrosotenuis sp.
AGTGCCGGTAGGAGCTGATAGTAGAATTTTCTTGTAGCCAGATTCTATTGCATGCTGGATCTCTTTTATGACCTCATATTGTTTTGGGGTTGGCTCTTTTCCTGCAAACTGGCCCACCAATTCCAGTGCTTCTACTAGTGAGATGGGCTCTCGGGGGTTTTTGAGGTTGATTTCGGGATAGCTGGAGCGCATTCTGCGTCCTAGGGCGTCAAATTGCAACATCTTACCCCTAGGTGGAGTGGTTATAATTGTAAGATTGCTGTAGCTCCAAGCTAGCTTTTGGTTAGTGGTGTTTCGATCATACCGTTGATTATCTTCTGGTATGATACCAAAACCATGAAAGCAAAATTCGCTACCTTATGTTCGACATGTGGGGACAAAATAGCACCAGGAAAGGAAATTGCAAAAAACGAGTCAGGAAAATGGGTCCACAAACACTGTACCCCAGAAATAGAGCTACTCTAGTTTTGATTTTTTAGCCAAATCGTGGCTTAGTATCAGGACTTCTCTTGACTTTTTGTTATTTGACATACCATATTTCCAGTCCGGATACAAGATAGTATAATCCGAGTATAATTCGTGGATTTCCTTTGAATTGTTATATGAGAGGATCCAGTTGTTTCGTTTTTTGAGAATTTTTGCCAATCCACAATGATCAAAGTTTTTGTGCAAATCTCCCTTTTTGCCGTAAAGCTTGCTTTGGATCAAGTATGGTGGATCTAGGTATAGTAGTGAATTTTTGTGCCTGAGAATTGACTTTTTGAAGTCTAGCTGTTGTACGATGAGATTTTTTATTTTGAATGTTTTCAGTTTTTCAATTGATGATTTTGTAAATCTTGGATTGTTGTCTTGTCCTCCACTTGCCATTCCACCAGAGAGTGTAGAACCAGAAAACGAAGTTCTGTTTAGAACAAAAAACACAGAGGCTCGCTCTAGTTTGCTTTTTGACTCCAGCTGAATTTTTTGTAGGTTGTAAAATTTTTCTTTTTGTAATGGGTGATATTTTTTCACACTAGATACAAGCTTGCTAGGATTTTTGAGCAAAACTTGCCAGAAATCAACTAATGGCCCAAAGGAATCATAACCATAAACTCGGATTCCGTTTTGTGCGCAATAAATTTCTAGTGAACCACCACCAAAAAATGGTGAGCAAAGCTGTTTTGTGTCTTTAGGTATGTATCTTGATATAATTTTGACTGCGCGTGATTTTCCGCCTGGATAACGAAGTGGCGATTTTACAAACATAAATCATTTTATTTGCTAATCTGGTATATCATTTACCTTTGATTGAAAACGAAAACACTTGGGCAAATGCAGTAAAAAACAACTCTACAGACGAACTTCACAAAAAATTCGACTCGGCACTAGACAAACTAAAATCAGAATTTGGCAAGACTTATCCGTTAATCATAGGCGGCAAAGAAGTACAGGCAGAAAAGACATTTGATGTACGATCTCCCTCTGACACTAGAATAATACTAGCTAAATTTCCGCTTGCAACAAAAGAGCATACAAACCAAGCAATCACAGCAGCCAAAGATGCATTTTACGAATGGAGCTCAACCCCATACCAAACCAGATCCCAAGTCTTTCGCGAAGTAGCATCACAATTCTCGCAAGATAAATTCACGCTAGCTGCCATAGTGAGCCTAGAAAACGGCAAAAACAGGCTCGAGGCAATGGGAGAACTAGACGAAACAATTGATTTTCTAAGATTCTACGCAGACCAGCTAGATGCAAACCAAGGATTCGTCAAACCAACAAAAAACGCAAATCCAAATGAAAAAACCCAGTCCGTCCTAAAACCATACGGAGTCTGGGGAATAATTTCTCCGTTCAACTTTCCATCAGCAATAGCCATAGGAATGAGCAGCGGAGCCCTAATCACAGGAAATTCCGTTGTGCTAAAGCCGGCAAGTGACACACCACTATCTGCATTTAGATTTGTAAACGCAATCTACAAAAAAATTCCAGCGGGTGCAATCAACTTTGTCACAGGCCAAGGAAGTATAGTGGGCCAAGCCATAATAGAAAACCCAAATGTTTCCGGAATTGCATTTACAGGATCAAAGGAAGTAGGATTATCAGGATACAGGACATTTACAAGACAATCCCCAAAGCCGTTCATTTCAGAAATGGGCGGCAAAAACCCAGTCATTGTAACAGAATCTGCAGATCTGGAAAAGGCAACAGACGGAGTACTGCGTGCAGCATTTGGTTATGGAGGACAAAAATGCAGCGCCTGCTCGCGAGTATACGTCCAAAAACAAATTGCACCAAAATTCCTAGAAAAACTGGTAACAAAAACACAAAATCTAAAAATCGGCCTGCCCTGGGAAAAGGATACTTACTTAGGCCCGATCATTAACGATTCTGCAAGAAAAAAATTCGAGTCTGCAGTGGAATTGGCAAAAAAGGACGGCAAGCTAGTTTTTGGCGGTGAGACCCTGAAGGATGGCCCATACCAAAACGGCTACTATGTCAAGCCTACCATAGTAAGTAATCTCCCAAAAGACCACAAGCTAGTCAAAGAAGAATTATTCCTGCCGTTTTTGTGCATCCAAGAATTTGAAAAATTCGACGATGCCATAAAGGAAGCAAACGATTCTGAATACGGCCTCACTGCAGGGATTTTCTCAAATAACAAGTCAGAAATTGATGAATTTTTCTCTAAAATCGAGGCTGGAGTCACTTATGCAAATCGAGCCCAGTCAGCCACAACAGGTGCAATGGTCCAGTCACAGCCCTTTGTTGGATGGAAAAATTCTGGAATTTCCGGCAAAGGAGCAGGAGGTGCGTATTACCTAACACAATTCCTACGAGAACAGACGCAAACAATTTGCAATGAGCAGTAAGCCAATCAAGTCACAAGTGATAAAACCAGAACCTTGGTTGTATTCAAGCGAATTTTTTTTCGATTTGCTTTCTGATAAACTTTGAGATCTCGCCCTTGTTTTTGCGTCCCGAGCTTACAGTTTTGCCAGATTTATCCAAAATAATGACCTCGTTTAGCTCGCGGTTTTTCTGATATCGTACCCCAATGTCGTTTGCAACCATCATATCGGAATCAGATTCTTTCATCTTCTTTTTTGCAAGCTCGACTAGTTTTTGCCGTGAAATGTCAGTTTCTGCCTTGAATCCTACTAGGAAAATTCCCTTTTGGATTTTTTTGATATTGTCTATAATTTTTGGCGCCTTTTGTAATTTTATGACAAGACTTTCCTTGTCGCTTTTTATCTTTGATTTCACAGGTGTTGTGGTATAGTCAGCCGGCGCTGCAGACAAGATCGCAATGTCGAATTTCTTTGATCTCATTTCCTTTTTTACTGTATCAAACATTTGCTGAACAGTTTTTACTCGAATTGTTCTGGCTCCCTTTGGTGGCTCTTCGGTTCCAGGCCCATACACCAGAGTGACTTTGGC
>CAYYBJ010000091.1:0-3327 GCA_964470325.1 uncultured Candidatus Nitrosotenuis sp.
TTATTTTGAATATAAGACTGTGGTAGAATTTGCATGAATGAATCATCAGTGATTTGTTCGTATCTTGCGTGTTTTTCTAATATAGAGAACCACACCCACAATTATTGCGCCAAGGATCATGGATATTATTCCATAGTTGTTTTGCTCTGGTGCTTTTTGTTGCACCAATATAGTTTCAGTATATATATCATCAATTTCATCCACTGCCAAAAAGCTTGTCTGGTAAATGTCTGGCCTCAAAACAGATTCTGAAATCGCATACACCTTGATGTCGTGCCCCCCAAGCATCATTGTACTGGTAATGGCAGAGTCTAGCGAAATCTCTGCAGAATTGTTTTGTATTGGAATTATGCCACTGTTCAGTTCTGCACCTGATGCGTCATTTACAAAATAATACAAATCCGTTGCAGATTCTGCAGATATCGGAATTGTATATTCTTGGCCCCGTATGATTTTTTCTGGAACATTAATTGAGGTTATCTGCGGAAGGCTGACTTGCTCAAACTTGCTCCAATATCCCGCAGCAAACGGATAAGAGTCATCATTAAATGACTTTACAGTGATGGTTCGCGCCTCAGGCGAGTAACTCTCCAGATAAAATGGGCCGTTGCTGATTACTGCGTGATTTTTTTGCTCAATCCAGGATATTGTACCCTGATATCTGGAATTGTAATAGTCTTGGGCATTGCCAAACTGTTCCAGTGCTGGCGGGACAAAGCCAGACCCAGAAAACTCTGACAAATACTGTGATACCAGATGGGCATCGCGAGGAATTATCAGTGAAAGCCAATTGATACTCTTTGCCTGAGAGTCTGTTCGCGAAAACGATGCTTTGCCATCAAGCACAATTTTCTCCATTGCCGCCATTGGCTCCCAAGGCATTGTAACCCAGACTCCTCCCCAGTCGGCAATCTCTGATTCATCAAAGTGCCAATAATCCACATAGACTTCGATTGTATTCTCATCTATTGGCCTGACTGCAACCAACGTCTTTGCCGACTGACTTGCAGTTGGAGTGTATTCAGGATCAAATGTCCTGTCGTTTTCTGTTTGGGTAGAACCCCATTCCTGAGTAAAGTAAACAGAATACAAGATATCATTCATGTCCATTTTCTGCCCATTGTGCCAGTTTGACCAAAGCAAATCATATGTCACCTTGCTTGTGGCCTTTTTGCCATTCATTGAGATCCATTTCTGTCGTGATGTATCCCACGATATTGCGTCATCTGGAACATTTAGCTTGCCGTCAGGTCCCGCGGTCTCTACCTTCCAGTCTTGCCTTACTGCAAAGTTTGCACCAGAATAGGGATTCTTGAACATACCAGGATCATACAATACATCCCAGATGTTTTTGGAGTATGCATCTGCCAATCCACGCACTGGGTTCCATGCGCCTTGGTAGATTTGTTTGACTCCGATTTTTAGTGTAGAATCACCGGTTCTAGAATTAATTGGTGTAAACCTGGTTTGTATTCCACCGCCAAAGTCATTGATCACTCCATCTACATCTTTGTTTACAACAAACGGGTCCACCTTTGCCGCCAAAAATATTCTAACTGATTCGTTTACTCCATGTTTTGTTGCCTCTTTGATCAATTCTACTCGCTCTGAATATTTGGTATAGTTACTGGAATAGATTTTCTGCGTGATTTCATCAAGCTTGTCGTTTTTGTAGTTCCAGTATTGCGGATTGTTAAAGCCAGGCATGTTTGAGTACCATGGTGCATACATTTGCGCAAGGCCAAGCGGATCATATTTTACAAATGCAGAGCGCCCCGCATAGCCTTCAGTATAAAGACTCCACATTAATTCCGCAGGATCAGAGCCATATACCAAGACATATGCCTTGTTGAGATCCCCAAAGTCTTTCTTTACAGTAAACCCGAGTTTTTCCAGCTCTGACGATATTACCTCGCCAATTGATTTGCGTACTGGGTCGTCATTTCTAATAAAAAATGTCACAGTGACTGGCTTGCCACCATGCATCCACTTGCCATCAACTTTTGTTGCGCCTGCACCAATCATGGTGTCATCTATCATAGTACGGGCAAGCTCTGGATTGTACCTAAAGTGAAATTGCTCCAGCTCAGAGACTATACTCAAAAAGTCAGGATCATACGGACCATAGTTTGATACCATAACAACCCCATGACCAGACATTAGCTCATCTACTATCAGCTTTCTGTCAATCAGATAGTTTATTGCAAAGCGCGCTTTTTGATAATAAAATGGATTGAATTCCTCTCCTTGCGCAGGATTTACCAAAATGCTAAACGAGCCACCTGTCGCATAAAATATTTTCAGATTGCTAGTATCAGTATCCGATATTAGTTCTGCAGGAATCCTGGAATAGTAAATGTCCAGATTTTTCTTTTTTACCTCTTCTATTGCGGTGCTCTCATCGAGATACTGGATGAACTGTATTGTATCCACAAATGTTCCCTTTTCTGCAGATGCAATCCCAAATACGCCAAAGGCCAAAAGCACAAGCAGGATCTTCACAAAGTTTGTATCCAGGCCATCTAATTTAAAGCTCCAACGAGATTTTGTGGCATCACACACTAATGCAATTCGTATGCAATCCTTTTAATTCATAAAAACCAAAAGCAAAATAATTTGAGCGCAAAGATTTGGCTTGATGGGATTGATGGCATAATACCTGGAGGAGTATCAGTTGAGGATTTTGCAATTGTTGCAAACACCGACAAGGCAACAGCCAAAAAAATGCTACAAGAACTGGCTGCAAACGAGATTGGTGAGTTTGATGGCACCACAATAGAATTTCAGGAAGGCGACAAGCTCCAAGCAGTAATTGTTGCACTAAGCAAGGGCATACCAATGGATGAGCTGGCAAAGCACTTGGACTGGAAGGATTTTGAGGGCTTGGCAGCAAAAATTCTAGCGATTCATGATTTTGCAACAATGCGGAATCTGATTTTGACAAACCCCAGAATGGAAATAGATGTTATCGGGATTAGGTTAGGAATTGCAATGCTAATTGACTGCAAGCACTGGAAAAAAATGACGCCATCCGCATTAAACGACATAGTACAAAAACAGATAGAGCGAACCAAGCATTATGTGGCAAAGACAAAGGGCGCAATTGCAGCGCCAGTTATAGTAACATTATACCAAGACCAAGTCAGCTTTGTGGACAAGGTGCCCATAGTTCCTATTTTTCAACTGGGAACATTTTTGGACGAGTTTTACGGAAATCTGGAAAACGTCGAAACTATAGGAAAAGAGAGCCAATAAAGATTAGAAAACTTCCAATGGCAAATCCCTTGGTCAATAAAAGCGACCGGTCTAATGCTTTCGAGAAATCCT
>CAYYBJ010000092.1:0-3315 GCA_964470325.1 uncultured Candidatus Nitrosotenuis sp.
GATCAGCTCATCCAGTAGTGTTCTTGCCTCTTTTTCCTCGTACGATTTTGTTATCCATCGCAGAGCAAATGGTAATGTGTTGAAATTATCCCAGATAAAGTCGACTAGCTTGTTTGCATTTTCATTCTTTGTCTTTTTGCGAGAGACCAGGCCGAAAATGTTCTTTGTCTTTCCCTCTCTGACAAATCCCAAACCCTTGGATGTTGTGACAAAGGGCTCACATGCGTATGCCTCATTGGTAGATAGCGCAAATGAGCCAATTGACCACATGTTTGGAATTGATTTTCCCGCATGAATTGTGTATTGTTCTAGAGAGTGGCCAGACAAGTTTCCAATGGGCTTGAGGTTGTACTGCATCACTGTTTTTTGTATTGTTTTTCCAATGTCGCTTGACTTTGCTCCTTCCTTTACCATTGCCATTGCAGCCTTTAGTGCCTCTTCTGCAGCTTCGACTAGTATTGCGGACTGGGAATCATATGATACCGTCACTGCAGTGTCTGCAATGTATCCATTGATTTGAACACCTAGATCTATTTTGATCAAGTCGGAACTAGTCAAAACCTTTGGGTCGTTTGGCTCTGCGGTGTAATGAGCAGCAACCTCATTGAGACTAGAGTTTACTGGAAATGCGCATTTTCCTCCGCGGGACTTGATTTCAGATTCCACTGTTTCGCAGATTTCATAGAGCGTCTTTCCAACCCAGTCGCGGTTTCTTGCAAGCTCGCGGACCTCAGATGCTATTTTGCCTGCCTTTACGTAATCGTCTAATTGCAATAGTTGCGTTGACTGGTTTAGTTATTTATAATATCATACATCTTAAATTGGGGCAAAAAATTTGCACACACAAGCGGGATCGTGGTCTAGCTTGGTATGATTCGGGTTTTGGGTACCTGAGGTCGTCGGTTCAAATCCGGCCGATCCCACTTTTATCAATACCATGATTTTTAATTACGATTTTTTTGTATTGTGTCATTGGGCGCAAAACGCGAATGGATTCTAATTGCAGGAATCTTGTTTTTCATGATTGGTCTCTTGGGTGCTGGCCTGCCACTAATTTATTCAGTATTGATTGCAGTTGCAATTTACATTGGAATCAAGGCCTATGTTGGGCGAAAAAATCTCAAACTCAAACAAGAAATTCCAGAAGGAATCTGCGCTTACTGTGGCGCTAAAATCGCGGGCGGAAAATGCCCAAATTGCGATAAAACCACATAGGACTCATACGCACTCCTTTTTAGTGATCAAAGCCCAAAATGGGTAAAATGCACCCCCAATTCACCACTTGCTCAACTTTTGCTCAATTTAGATCTAAAATGATAACGGGCTCGAAATTACATAGGTAGAAAAAATGAGGACTTTGCCCCTAGCTGGCGTATTTGCATCTTTACTATTCATTGGTATAATCGGAGTTTCATATGGTGCAGAAGATCTAGCAGACCATGTTGTAATTAATGAAATTGACACAAACCCCGCAGGCGACGATTCAAAGTCAGTCTCTGAATGGGTAGAGCTGTACAATCCAACTGATGAAGCAGTAGAAATTGGCGGATGGAAGATTGCATCCACTACTGTTACAAAAAAGACCATGACATTGCCAGTTGGCACAATGATCAAGCCGGGACAATTCCTGGTTTATTCTTACCAAAGTTTGTGGTTTACTGATGTTTCTGAAAAAGTTCTGCTCAAAGACAAGGAAGGCAAAATCGTTGATGAAACCCAAGTGATTACTGACCAGAAAAACGACTTTCAGTCCTGGCAGCGAAAATATGATGGCGTAGTATCGGAATCAAATGTCTGGATCTTCAAGTCTTCATCTCCTGGTTCTTCTAATGGCAAACTCCCAGGTGGAGGTGCGGCATCAACAGAGCTGACAGTATTTGCAAAGTCGGACAAGAAAAATTACATTTTTGATGAAGTCGCAGTGATTTCTGGAAACGTATCAAAGCGAGTCTACCAAGAAAAGCCGTTCTTTTCCCAACAACAATTACGAATTGATGTGGATGGTCCCGGCAAGTTTACTCGAACCATTACAATTTACCCAGACCTGAATCTGGAATACAAAACTCTGATAAAGCTAGATCGCGTATTGGGCGCGGTAGCAGGAACATATCGAGTCGATGTGACTTATGGTACTGCAACTGACTCGACAGTATTTTCAGTAGGAGAGAAAATCATTGCATCAGAAGAAGAACAAGTATCAGAGCTTGAAATCTCTACTGACAAAGAAGTATACATTCCAGGACAGACAGTCAAGATTTCCGCTGTCACAAATAATGCAATTCCAGGCGAAGGCCTCTCATACAAGGTGTATAATCCAAACGGCATTCAGATATTTTCCGGCAAGCTATTTCCAAACAAGTTTGGCGAGTTCTCTGGCAGCGTCTACATGAGCCCAACCAAGCCAGTCTATGGCACACTCGATATAGTGGCAGACTATGGCAAACAACACGCCAAAACCTCATTTGAGCTAGCAAAAGACGAAAAGAATCTGCAGCAAATTATTCTAGTTACAGACAAGGATGCATATGCCCCAGGCGAGCCAATCGTAATTTCTGGTAGAAGCAACAAATATGTTGTGGCCTTGGACCTAGAAGTAATCCAAACCGGAACTGGCTCTATTGGAAATACAAAAAACATTTTCAAAATCAAGGACCAAGTAAAGCTTGCAGGAGACAGCTCATTTAGATATGAACTAAAGGTTCCTACAGGAGATATCAATTTAGGTGATTATCGTGTTACCGTATCAAAGGAATTTGGCAAAGCAACTACTGACTTTAAAATTATAGAAAATCCTGACGAATATGTCGCAACTCCAAAATACTTTGTCAAATCTGATAAGGAAAAATATATTCCAGGAGATACGGTCCTAGTAAACGGACATGTTGATCTGATAAAGCGAAGCAGCTTTGAATCTGCACCCGTCCTTATTTCCGTTATGGATGACAAGGGTCAGCAAATCAAAGTTTCACTGGTTGGAAGCAAACAGCTAGTGCAAGACAAAGTAGTGACAAAGACATCGACCTATTCCTTTACTGCAATTCCTGATGCTGCAGGAAATTTCAAACTGGACTTTAAGATAAATCCGTCATCGTTTACGCCAGGAGTCTATACGATTCGGGCAAGCTATGACAAGAGAATATTTGATACAACTTTTACTGTAACCAAAGGCATTGATGTCACAAACAGAAACATTTTGGCAAAGCTAGACAAAGAAGTCTATGGTCTGGGAGAGACTGTAAAACTAGAAGGCACACTTGTTAGCGGCCAATCCGCAGTGCAAATTGTTCTGACCAAGCCTGATGGTAAAACCGTAGG
>CAYYBJ010000093.1:0-3292 GCA_964470325.1 uncultured Candidatus Nitrosotenuis sp.
CTTTCTGATTCGTATTTTTTTATTGTACTCTCGATGGTTCCAAGTGGCAAAAATCTAAGATAAAACCCTCCTCCCGCAGGCATTTTTTTTCCAAAAAACCTAGTTATCATTAGTGGAAATTCCAACATCTTGGCATCATTATTGTTCTGGCTAAGGTTGTCTGGAGAGATTTTGTATGGTTTTGTGTCCGCATCTGCAATTCCATATAGTCTTGTTTTTGCAGGAACTATGCTGCTGTCATACAAGTAGTTATTTTCATTTAGAATGTCCAGTGCCCATTTTGTATCTTGATTTAGTGAAAAAGTAGGAGCTCTAAAACCCCTTGATCTCTTGTTCGTAATGTTTGAGAATTTCTTTACCTCTTGTGCAAATTCATCTTTTGTAATCGTGTCGAGTCTTTTGTGATGCATGGTGTGAAATGCGATCTCATGATCATTTTCAATAATTTTGTCTAGAATCTCGGGCCTTTGCTCCAAAATCTCGCCAACTACAAAAAATGTCGCCAAGGTCTCGTTTTTTCGTAACCAATCTATTATTTTGTCAATACCATTGAAAATCTGCGGTTTGTTGTCTTTACTCTTTAGATGTGGTTGAATGAGTTCTGGATGATACCATTCCTCAAAATCTATACCTAGAAGATTCGTCTCAAATCACCAATCAATGTTCAATTTTCTTTACTATCCTTGCTGGATTGCCGACAACTACGCAGTAATCCGGAACGTCCTCAAAAACAACACTTCCTGCGCCCACTAGAGAATTCTCACCAATTGTTACTCCTGCAGTAATTATGCAGCCGGGAAATAACACTGCACCAGATTTGATAATTATGGGTTCGATCTTTCTTGGATAACCGTTTTTTTTCAAAAATAGATTAGTATTCGGGTTTGCATGGGCAAAAATCAAAGTGTTGCTACCTATTGTGACATTATCGCCTATCGTAACAAGCTGGGGGTAAAGCAAATCAATTAACACATATGGAGAAATGTGACAATTCTTTCCTATTTTGACACCTCTTGATCTCTGCAAATTGATGGCATGGCCTGAAAATGGAGTTGAATATGCAATCGCATGAAGAATCCATGTTTTGGCAAACCTGCAGCGCAGCTTGAGTCTACCATATGCACCTTTGTACCCATAATACTGCATTATCTCTTGCTCGTTGACAGAAAAAGCATCTAGGTCGGCATCTTTCATATTTACAGCCTCAAATCTCGTGCATTGTCTAAAACCTTTCTGAGAAAAAATACTTGCCCGTTTGGTCGTAATAAATAATTAATACAAAGCTTATTGAGACTAGGAATAATCAGAAAATTATGAAGGAAGAAAAATTATCGTATTATATCAATAAGGCATCCGAATTAACAAATCAATCGTTTGATAAAAAAATCCGTATTGCTCTTTTGGGGAGCTTTACATTAAATGGACTTGCTGAAACCATGCAAGTAAAATGTGCAGAAAAAAAAATTCAGTGCACCACATATGTTGGAGATTATAATCAATACAATCAAGAAATACTAAACCCGTCAAGTAATCTTTACAAATTCAATCCAGACATTTTGTTCCTTCTTGTAGATACGAGAACATTACTCAAGGACTTGTTCCATCATCCATATTCAATATCCTCAAAAGAAAGAAGAAACCTAGTTAATGAAAAGACAAAAGAAATATCTGATTTGGTGAAAAAATTCTCCCAAACTACAACATCCAAGCTAGTAGTTGCTAATATTTCTATTCCAACGTTTTCATCATATGGGATCTTTGAGAACAAGACAGACTTTGGATTCCACAGAATGCTGCATGAAATTAATAATGCTCTGTCTGATACACTGTCAAATTCCGACTCTGTCTATGTTTATGACTTTGCTAAATTTGTAACAAAGTTTGGCGAGAGACACATCTTTGACTACAAACAATTTTTCTTTGGAGACATGAAGATCTCACTTGATTATATTCCCTATTTGGTGACTGAGCTGATGTCATATGTAATAGGGTATCTGGGAATGTCAAAAAAATGCATAGTCTTAGATCTTGATAATACCTTGTGGGGCGGGATAGTCGGGGAAGACGGATTTAATGGCATAAAGCTAGGACCAGAGCCTCCAGGAAACGCGTTTTTAGAATTCCAAAGAACCCTTCTTTCGTTTCATCAGCGAGGCATAATCTTGGCAATAAACAGCAAAAACAACTGTGATGATGCGATCAAAGTGATACAGGAACATCCATACATGCAGCTAAGGGAGGAACACTTTGCCTCATTAAAGATAAACTGGAATGACAAGGTATCGAACATGAAAGATATTGCAGAAGAGATCAATATTGGTCTGGACAGTATGGTCTTTTTTGACGACGATCCAGTGAATAGGGAATTCATGAAGCTCAGTCTTCCTCAAGTCCAAACGATTGATCTACCGCAAGATCCATCGGAATTTGTAAGCATTTTACAGAATCTAAATGAGTTTAGCGTTCTAAACATCACGCATGAGGATCAGCAACGAGGCAAAATGTATGCAGAGCAAAGAAAGCGAACTGAACTTGAAAAGTCATCTGCTGATCTGGAGGGTTTTCTAAAACAGCTAAACCTCAAAGTTTCTATAAAAAATGCTAGTGAATTCACAATACCTAGAATCTCTCAGCTAACACTGAAAACAAATCAGTTCAATTTAACAACAAAACGCTACCAGGAAAGCGACATCAAAAAACTCTCTCAAGATGCAAACTATCTTGTAGGGTGCGTACAAGTAGAGGATAAATTCGGTGATAACGGAATAACTGGCGCCTTCATAGTTCACAAGGAAAATCAAAAAGAATGGTTACTTGATACCTTTCTTCTCAGCTGCAGAGTGATGGGAAGGGAGGTGGAAAAAGGAATGTTGAGTTACATCATAAACAAGGCAAAGGAAACGGGTGTGGAACGACTAAAGGCTCAGTTTGTACCTACTGCAAAAAACAAACCAATTGAAGACTTTTTGCCAAACTGTGGATTTGAAAAGGAGGATGATCACTGGGTCTATAATATTAAATCGCAATTTGTTATACCGGACTGTCTTACAATCAGTGTTGAATAATGTCAAAAAGACTCTACGATCTTGTTGCCAAAGTACTCAATGTGCCTGCAGATTCGATAAACGATGATTCTGGACCGACATCAATTGAAAGCTGGAGCTCCTTTAAGGGATACGTACTGCTCTACGAGCTTGAAAGCGAGTTCAAAGTAAAATTCACCATCGATGAAGCAATGGATGTCGAAAAAGTCGCCGACATCAAACGTCATCTGGCCAATCATGGAATAAGA
>CAYYBJ010000094.1:0-3289 GCA_964470325.1 uncultured Candidatus Nitrosotenuis sp.
CTTGTCTGCTAAAAATTTATAACAAAATTGTTGGGCGTTATTCCAATTTTTTATTGGAAGCACATACCCCAACAAAATGACTCCACGTCATATTGTGATGGTATCGTAGTTAGACGCATGTATGTACAAAGCGAACATCTTACTCATGAACTCTGATTTGTGCCTAGATTCTAGAGAATTACAAGTTCTTTAGTGAATTTGTGCATGTTAATTGGCTTTTTTTGCACAATTACAGAATCTTCTATTCGTACGCCAAACTTGCCGGGAATGTATATTCCCGGCTCTACTGTTATTGCCATATTTTTTTGCATAATTGTTGTGCTCTTTTGTGATATGGTTGGGAACTCGTGGACCTCAAGACCTATCCCATGTCCAGTAGAGTGGATGAAATATTTTCCATAGCTGTTCAGGTTGATGTGATCACGGCATGCATCGTCCACGCTCTTGCAAGAAACATTTGGTCTGACTGCTTGGAGGCCTAGTTTTTGCGATTCTTTGACAATTTCATAGACTTCCTTTGCTTGGTTAGAGATTTTTCCTAGGCCAAAAGTTCGTGTGGCATCGCTGACATAGCCCTTGTAGCGTAATGTCAAATCTACTACTATGAGATCGCCATTTGCAAATTTTCTGTTGGTTACTTGGGCATGTGGTAATGCGCCATTTGGGCCGCCGGCAATGATTAACGGATTCAGAGTAGAGTGATAACCTGTAGCAAACATGTCTTGCTCCATTGCAAAAGCCATTAGCTTTGCCTGCAGTTCTGATTCGCGAACACCTCTGGCTATTTTCTTGGTGCAAAGCTCATACATGTCATCTAGGATCTTGGATGCCTTTTTGAGTATGGTAATTTCTGATTCGTCCTTTACTTCACGAGTCCTATAGAATGGATCCGTGGAATGTTTGATTTTAGGAATGGATTTTTTGAGTAATTCCATGGTGTTGTAGTTCTGACAGTCGGTGCAGATCTTTTTGCTCTTGATTTTGTTTACCAAACTGGATAGCAAGCCAGTTCCACGCTCTGATGTTATCACGTCACAATCGATGGCATCGTCTTTTGCGCGGCCTACTTCTAATTCTGGCGCAATTATTGTGGTGTTGCCATTTTTTTCCAGTACACCAACTGCCTCACCCCAAAAACCAGTCAGATAAAACAGGTTTTCTGGCTCAAAGCATACTAGGGTATCGCAGCCAATTTTTTGTGCATGATGGAGGAGTGTTTTTCGGCGCGCTTTCATGCGTGTTTTGATGGATAATGGTGAATTAATCTTTGTTGGAACATTTGTATACTGGAAAACGAGTTTTTTCTCGTTGGAAGAAAAGAAAAAAGTAGTTGCACTATTATCTGGAGGCCTAGATTCCCAGCTGGCAGTTAGGATGATGCAAAAGCAGGGCTTTGAGGTCTCTGCAGTTGCAATCAAGACTCCGTTTTGTGATTTTGATTGTGGTAGAGGATGTGGATTTGAGATTCGTGAGCGCGCAGACGCACTAAATGTCAAGCTAAAGACAGTTTACCTTGGTGATGAATACATTGAGATGCTAAAGCATCCAAAGTACGGATTTGGCGCCGGAATGAATCCATGCATTGACTGTCGCTCCATGATGTTCAAGGCGGCAAAAAAGCACATGGAAGAGATCGGAGCGGAATTTATCATCTCTGGCGAAGTGCTGGGCCAAAGACCAATGAGCCAGCATGGTCCTGCGCTAAAAACTATAGAAAAAGAATCTGGACTAGAAGGCCTAATTGTTAGACCGCTTTCTGCTGGACTGCTTGGCAAAACCATTCCAGAAGAAACTGGCTTGATAAAACGCGAAGATATGGGAAAAATCCGCGGAAGAACCAGACGAGCCCAACTAGATATGGCAAAGGAATTTGGAATTGAAAATCCACCAAATGCAGGCGGGGGATGTCTACTAACTGATCCGGCATTTGGCCTGCGAGCTAAAGATTTGTTCTCACATGTAGAGACTCCAACTGTAAATGACATTGACTTGCTAAAAATTGGCAGACATTTTCGACTGGATGAAAAAACAAAACTAATTGTTGGAAGAAACAAGGACGAAAATGATGTCATAAAAGCACTGGCCTTACCAAATGATCTTTTGTTTGTAGTTCGTGATCACATGGGACCAGTATCCATACTCCGCGGAGAAAACCTGGAACAATTCAAACCACTTTGCGCCTCAGTTACACTACGATATTCTGATGCACCAAGAGAATCAGACAATATTGTCACCATACAACATGGTGATAACACATCAGAGATTTCTGCAAAATGCGCAGTCGAGTCTGACTATATCCAATTTAGGGTCTAGGAACAAAACCTAACGTTTGTGCGTATTTTTTGCGAAAAGCTTTTTGAGGGATCATCTAGCAGTATTGTATAATGCAAAAGACCGAAAGCCCAACTTATCTAAAGGCAATCACAATTCGTGATCAGAGCGACATTCATTCTATCAAAGATGACATGAAGAAAAACATGATCTTGATTTTGCGAGTAACTCCTTTGGCACAAAAAGATGTTGAGCAGCTTCGCAAGCTAGTGGAGGAATTGTATGCGCAGGCAAAAAATTTCAACGCAGACATTGCAAGACTTGGCGAAGAACGAATCATTGTTACACCGCCTGGCGTCAAAATCTGGAAGCCGGAATACGATCTGAAATAATATTAAAATTTCACGGACAAATTCTACGTCCCCTTAGTATTGACTAATTCTGCAAAATTTACAAATTGATCAAGGCATGGTTTGCGGGAATTGTTGTACTGGCATTTGGAATGCCTTTGGCATTTGCAGACTCGGAAAAAATCATTCAAGAATGTAAGGTTCTCTATCCAGAAATGGAAACCCTGGGCAAGACAAAATTCTTGAAGCGATACATGCATCATCCAAACCTTAGGAGCTGCCTTACATTATACGGTGATATTTCTTGGTTTGCAGAAGAGCCGGAAAGAACTGATCGATTGATCGCATTGCTTGGCGAGCCGATCACAAAAAAGACAGTTCGCGATCGTTTTGATCGCACCGATGTCATACCACAATGGATCAAAGACGATGCTACAAGATGGCAGCAGGGAAAAGAGCGCGATAATATTTTCTCATATGGAATAAGATTTCTGATAAACTCTAATATGATTGATGCACCGATCAGCACACTCGATCAAATATTGTGCGGCCAAGACCAGATCTGTGTTACAAAAAATAACTATGTTCGTTATTCCATCAAGGACACTCAAAATAGAGATGTTACAAATCTAACTCATACATTTGGTACGCCTGGCAACATCATTGCA
>CAYYBJ010000095.1:0-3283 GCA_964470325.1 uncultured Candidatus Nitrosotenuis sp.
GATGGTGATTTTGTGTACAATGCTATCCTTGGACCCTCATAGTCAATTTTGCTTACTTGAGCTTCTTTTGGAATACTTTGCAGTATTGTCGCCATTACACTTTGGGCTGTAGATGAATCCTTTTCCTGTTGTCTTTTTTGCATTAAATCACTACAAAGCGATGATGGCTTTCTTTTGCTCTTTGGTCAAAAGACGGTAGCCATCTTTATCGATAATTGCAACATTGATTCCGTCGCCGGTTCCAATGTTTCTAACAATTGCTGCTTTTACGGCACGTAATGCGATTACCTTTGCCTCCTCTACTTTGAGGTTGTCTCGGTATTCGTCTTCTAGGGTACCATATGCTACTGGGGATCCGCTTCCGGTCGTGACGTATTTTTTCTCTTCAACAGAGCCAAAGACGTCTACATTTACTAACCGTGGTCCTTCCTTGTCATATCCGCCAATGAGAATATCTGCAATGAACGGATATCCTCTGTTTTGGTGGAACATCAACGAGCAGAGTCTTGCCAGCGACTTGATTGGGATGTTTTCATTTTTCTGGACTCGGTGAATGTTTGCGTGATATCGCAGAACATCTGTGATGTTTTGTGCATCTGCAACTCCTCCTGCCATTGTCATTCCCGCATGTCTTGCTATCTGTTGTACTTTCATTGTGTTGTTGTTTGCAATGAAATAGCCTGCACTTGCACGCATGTCTGCACACAATACGACACCGTCGCTTGCCTTGATACCTACTGTGGTTGTTCCATGTAGAATTTTGTCTTCTACGCTATTAGCTGACACAGAAAATACTCCTAGATGATCAGAAAAGACTTGGACCCTTTTAAATAACTTTGGGGGGTCAACTTGATAAGTGGTAGGCTCGACCAAAGACGTAATGCGCAATTCTCCATCTCACATAATGGAGCTTCCACGCCTTATTGTCGTTGGAGAAAAAAATATTGGGGATTTTGGCAAGTTTTTGCTGAGCTTGGGTACGGCAAAAAAAGTCTCCATAATCGCAGGCAACCATGTTCAAAAAATTGTAAAGAGCAAAATCACAAAATCGCTTTCTGATTCTAAAGTCACGCCTGTATGGCATGTGCCCACAACAAACGATGAAAAATCAATTCGAGCTGTTGAGGTCCAAGTAAGAAAGGACAGGTCTGATCTTATTGTGGGAATAGGCGGTGGAAGATCCGTCGATATAGCAAAGATGATCTCGTATAATTTGGGCAGGCCGTTTGTCAGTGTGCCGACTGCTGCCTCACACGATGGAATAGCAAGTCCGTTTGTGTCTATCAAGGGAGAAAAACCACACTCGCTTGTTGCAACTGCGCCACTAGGAGTGTTTGTTGATATTGATGTTATCAAAAAGGCGCCAAAAAAACTACTAGCTGCTGGATGTGGTGACTTGGTTGCAAAAATTACGGCAGTAAAGGACTGGCAGCTAGGACGAGACAACACTGGCGAATACTATGGCCGATATTCTTCTAATCTGGCATCAATGAGCGCCAAAATTTTACTAGAGGCAACCGAGAAGAAAAAGCGGCCAGACATTCGTGAAATAGTAGAGGCACTGATCAGTGCAGGAGTTGCCTCATGCATTGCAGGAAGTAGTAGGCCTTGCTCTGGATCTGAGCACTTGTTCTCTCATGCACTAGACAAGCTAGCGCCTGGAGTTGGATTGCACGGCGAAAAATGTGGAATTGGTGCAATATTAATGGCAAAACTGCAAGGCCAGAACTGGAAAAAAATTGCAAACACGCTCAAAAATGTGGGTGCGCCAACGACTGCAAAGCAAATTGGCCTCAAAAAAGAAGTACTGACAGAGGCACTAATAATTGCGCAATCGCTTCGACCTGAGCGATACACCATACTCACACAGGTCAAGATGACACAAAAAAAGGCACTAGAGCTTGCCAAAAGTACGAATGTGATCTAAAAACCTAGTTTTGCACTAGTAGAAATTATCCATACAAATTCTACGCGTGTGTTATATACAAAATTCACATTTTTGATATCATGACAACAACTGCATGGAAATGTTACAGGTGCGATCTGACATTCAAAGAGGAGTCATTAGCAGATCTGCACCAAAACATTTGCAATCACCAATCACGTCAAATTCGCATAACTGTAGCATAGAACAGAAAAGCGAATTAGTAAGGCAAATTCTAACCCAAACACATGAATTGCAAAAACCTCCATGCAGGCTGTTTTCATGATTCTAAACTTCATGACGGCTCAGGCAAATGCCTTGTCAAGGGCTGCAGATGTGATTCTTTTCAAAACTAGATAGGTGATGTGCTGTTTGCAATCAAAATTGCTGCCTGTGAGAGCACATTCAAGAACGCCTCGCCAAATAACAGATCTACAATTCTATCAGAGAACTTGTCTAGGACATGTGCTGTAGCATCTGTTAGTACAACCGTTTCTACAATGTCAAATGTCTTGTTTAGTGCCTGGTCTGCCACAACACTAGAGTCCACTCCTTGGTCCAACTGCGAGACCAAATCAGGAATAAAGCCACGAATTTCGCTAGGAACACTTTCCTGCATTATTGCACCGGCTCCTGCCTCTGTTTGGCCCCTGATTGCCTCCTTTACGGTATCCTCAAACATTCTGAGCGATGACGACGCAGATTAGTCTTTAACCTGTACGTACTTGGTTTATTAATCAACATGGACCATTCTGGCATTGCGCAAATTCCCGCCATTCCAATGTGGAAAATTCGGTGATCATGCGCAATAAGCTCAAAGTGAGCTGATTGTTGACAAATACACTAGTACAAATTATTAGTAAGGGTTTAAGACTAAAATCATAAAGGAGTTTCGATGAAAAAATGAGTCAAACACTAACAAATCTGTACAGCGCAATGCTCAAAACACTAGTCGACAGACGCGCAGAGTTAATAGCTGAAATCGAGGAAATTAACAATCAGATAGTCGAAATAAAACAAGAAGCCAAAGAAAACGGAATAAACATAGCTAACTAAAATCCACACCAATGGATCTAGTATTTTCTGATATTCATGCAGACATTGAAGGACTAGAGACAATACTGGATATTGCATTTTCATCTGAATTTGCAAGCCAGTACGGAAAAATATCCCGAATAATCAATTTGGGTGATTTACTAGAGCGCGGTACAGCCCCAAAGCAAGTCTTGCAGAAAATGAGCGAGCTTGCCAAGTCGTATCCGATGATTTCTGTTATGGGCAATCATGACGAGGGATTTTTGTACAAAAAATTCCTCTCTGGAAGCTCTTACGCAAGCCTCAAAGAACATGAGCTACTAT
>CAYYBJ010000096.1:0-3232 GCA_964470325.1 uncultured Candidatus Nitrosotenuis sp.
GTCCATGGAATCTGAACTACAAGTTTGTTAAAATTTGATGGTTTCTACAGGGCTTCGTAAATAACACGCCTACGAAACGGTGTAAAATTGAAGGTCAGAATAAATGGATCATGATGATTCAGAACGCAAGCAAGGAAAAGGAAACTAGGAAATCGACCTAAGATTTACCAGTGTCCCCTTACAAAAAACATTAAATAACAGAGTACCTGAAAGTACGGTAATAGGTAAGTAAAATGCCAAAAGCAGGTTTCAAATCCATTACAGTCTCCGAAGAAGTATACGACAAGTTCTTTGACGTATTTGAAAAGAACAAGTCCGAACTAGTAATGAAGGGCATCAACAGCTTTTCAGGCTATGTGACCTATATGTTAGAGCAGACAATGCAAAAGGACAAGACCTTTGCAAGATATGCTCCAAAGATAGAAAAAGTTGCAGTGGATGATGACCGAGTTGTTCTAAAGGACAATATCAAAAACAGAATTGCTGAAGTTGCAATCCAAAAGGGTGAGCTGTTCTGTCAGCTTTGTGAAGAAAAAGATTGTGTTCATATTGGTTATGTGTTTTCACTACCAGACGTTTACGAAGTTTTGAATTCTCGCGGAATCAAGCATCCTAAATAGAAAAAGGTGCAGGAGGTGGGATTTGAACCCACGAACCCCTAAGAGACGGGATCACCCATTATTAGATCTTAAGTCCCGCGCGTCCAAAAGCAATTTTTGTTGCTTACTTTGGCCAGGCTCGGCGACTCCTGCAAAATAGCTAAATTCTGGCTGAAATTTAACAGTTGATGTTTTTGCAGATTACCTCAAGTAAGTATAATTAGGATTTGATTGAGCAAAAAATTATCGCTTCGATAGCTCAGCCTGGTAGAGCGTTACCTTGGTAAGGTAAAGGTCGCGGGTTCGGATCCCGTTCGAAGCTTTTTCTAATAATTTTTGACGAGTAGTTCCTTTTGGCCTGTCCTTTTTGCAGAGTCCGAGTTTATCGCCCTATTGGCTGCAACCTCAATTACCTTCCAGCCCTTTGAGAATAAGGCCTTTACTTCCTTGGAATTGGAATTGGAGTGCAAAACCTTGCAGCCCTTGTCTGATAGCTTTTCAGATACTTCGACTAGCTTTTCCAAGTCAGAATAAGTAAAGTCACGGTTTGTATAGCTGGTAAAGTTTGCAGTGTCGCTTACTGGCTGGTATGGAGGATCAAAGTACACAAAATCGCCTTTTTTGGCATCGGATAGAACTGCGGTAAAGTCACGACAACTAATCTGAATCTTTTTTGACTGCAAGATGTGACTGACGGCAACCAAATTTTCCTCATTTACTATGTTTGGGTTAGAATATCTGCCAAGTGGGACATTGAATTTTCCCTTGCTGTTTACTCGGTACAATCCGTTAAAGCAGGTCCTATTAAGAAATAGTAATCGCGAGACCTTGGCAATCTGACCTGTCGGTTCGCTTTCCCTTATGCCATAATAATAGGAATCTGGATTTTTGTGATAGTTTTTTGCATGATTCTCTAGCGATGCAATAAGATCGTCTACTTTGTCGCGAATTGTAACATATGCCAAGACCAAGTCAGAGTTCAAATCAGAGACTTTGCATTTCATTGCAGGATTTTTGCTCAACAAATGGAACAAGACTGCTCCCCCTCCCAAAAATGGCTCAAAATAAGTTCCAAATTCTGATGGAATGTGCTTGTCAATTATCGAGATTAGTTGCCTTTTTCCCCCAGCCCATTTGACAAATGGCTTTGGTTCAGTTGAGAGTATCTGGTGCTGGCTCAATAATACAAGATTCTACAAAATCATATCCCGACACAAGACAACAAAAGATCACAAGATGTGCAATATTTGTTAATCAAGCCTCATGGCTAGCAGTAGTAAAAAACAAGAGAAAAGAGAGTTGTAGGATTTTAGTCCCACTTGGACCAAGCTGCCATCCATCTGTAAGTCCACGTGTTCAGTTTACATCCTAGGGCGGCAAAGGTTACTGATAATACAGCGCCTGCGCCTGCACCGAGTGCAACTGGACTGTTATAGAATTTGCCCACTTGGGGTTCTATTGGAGTCATGTATGGAGGCAATGTTGGTCTTGGATATTTGAAAGCAGTCTCCAATGGATCAGCGACGGTAATTAGATTTACCATGTTGAACAATGGAAGTGACATTCCACACAACACACCACCGAATAGGATCAGTGAGTGTTTGTTCTTCTTTGTAGCCCAGTATGCCAAGTCAATCAGCATTGCTGATGGGAGCCAAACTGGTGTAACAATGAAGTCATATGGGTAACCTAGAGCAAACCATGCGCCTTTTGCGATCCATGTATACACGGTCATAATTAGCGCGTAGTATGTTGCGGTTCCTGGAACTCCTGTAAATGTAAGATAGTAAGTTGCACCTACCACTAACATTAATGTCTGTGATATTGAGAACACGACATATGAAGTCCATGCCCAGTCAGTGTAGAAGATGTAGTCTCCTGCATTGATTGTTAGCAGGGTTGAGTTGACTGCTACGACTACTATAAACAAGTAGTGCGTACATCGTCTAAGCCAGACCATTAACGGGTTAGAGCAGTGGTGAGTATATAAAATTTTAGACAATTATTGGCATTGTAAAAGGCGCGATCAGAACACCTAGAACAGAAATTGAAAAATGAAAATAAGAAAAAGTCGAGGAACTTTCTCTACGTTCCGACGAACAGAGAGATGAATATTGTTCCAGCAGCGGTTGCGCCTAGTGTTGCGCCTACGATTCCGTTGCTCTTCTTCTTGGTACCTTCTTCCATTACTTTGACACAGAAGAGATAACCAATTGCTTCGATGATTGTCAGGATTATGAAGGCATAGTGACCACTTGGTGTCGGATAAGCCCATGGATAATAGAAATATCCAGCTGCTGTTCCTCCAAAGGTTGCCAGCCAAGCTGCAATGTACGAAATGGTGATTATGCCAGTCATGTTTTCTACACGCTTGCCAATCATCTTCTCTACATCGGCACTTGTTGCTCCGCCGGAGCCACCTGAACCAAATCCTTTTGGTAGAGTCATTTGAATTTGTAATCGATGGTTGGCTTTTAAGTCTTTCTTAAAATCTCAGGCTAGATCGATCTATAAAATAAAGAGAAAAAGAGAGTTTTATGGGATTGCTCTGCTGTACAGTTTGCCCTCTAGAGCCATCTTGTACATTTCTGCAACATATGGGTTCTCACCTGGTGTTTCTGCACCTAGTTCGA
>CAYYBJ010000097.1:0-3231 GCA_964470325.1 uncultured Candidatus Nitrosotenuis sp.
TAATGTGACCATCAATTTCCCCAAAGACGACATTATAGTAATGTGCGATTCACAAAAAATGCAGATCGTCTTTTCAAATGTCATTCTAAACGCAATTCAAGCAATAGGAGATAACAAGGGCACAATAAACATCCGAGCCAAGAAAAAGCAAAACGCAATCGAGATAAAAATAGAAGATACAGGCGCTGGAATTGCAGCCAACATTTATGAGAAAATCTTTGATCCACTAGTCACAACAAAGCAGGAAGGAACCGGACTAGGCTTGACAAGCTGCAAGAATATAATAGAGCAACACAAGGGCACGATCTCCGCTTCCAACAAGCCCACCACATTTACCATAACATTGCCCCTTTAGAGCATAATTACTTTATATTTAGCAAAACGCAATTCAATCAAGTTGTCAAGCTACAAAAGGACCTATTCCAATGAGCAGTCAATTAACTTTATCATCCCAATTATGATAATTCTGTTCCTGGGCATAGTGTACATTATGTCGTTAAGATACGGTTATGGTTCTGTGAGCTTTATCCTAACTGGAATTGCAGCTGCTACCATGATTTATTGGGGATTTGTCATCAAAAAGATGACCAAGACTGAAAAACCCAAGTACACAGCACGAGAAACGGAAAGCAAAAACTGGGTTTACGATGTCATAAAAGGCGAAAACGAGATTGTCTTTGTAGCAGAGGTTCCAGGACCAGATGACAAAATCATGGTCCGACTAGTCGAAGGAGTATTGTATATTCGAGCAGCTGGCGGCTTTTCAAAAGAGGTTCCAGTGGACGGAGCTTCTGGAATGCAGATTGCTGATTTCAAGTACAGAAACGGTGTTCTGACACTACGAATCGGAAAGGTTACAGAGACTTAGCTAGTTCGATTTTTTCTGGCAAGTACTTGTCTGTGATGTTTGTTAAACCATATTTTGAGAAGGCTTCTAGTTCTGCCTTTCTTTTTATCTTTAGAAATATTTCTAGCTCCTTTTTCCAGATTCCTTCTTGGTATCTAGGGTCTTTTTGTAAATCATAGATTCGCTTAATGTCGGATTCAGTCATCGGTATGGTTGGCAGCTTGTATTTTTCAATGTCTGATGCCCACACTCCAACCCATTTTGCATCAGGAACCGTTAGTTCTCGAAGATGTGCGGCATTTGCAGAACCAGACTTGATTACCATTGCAATGTGTTCCCCATAGACGTCCCCGTCTGTCAGTATAACCACTGGCAGTTTCATTTGCTCATGCAGTCTCCTTAGCAAATATCTAGTAGAACGCGGTGCTTGGCCCGCAGTATCTACTATTATTGCCTTGAATTTCTTGTCTACCTTTTCTTCGACAAATCTAGTAAACAGACCACCTTTTTCTATTGCAATGACGAGCTCTGCGCTGGTGTCCACTAGTTCTGCACTGGACAGGCTTGGGCCAATCAGATATCCGTCTGGATGATCTGAAAGATTAGTCCGTCTTCCTTCGTATCCAGGTACTGTATACTCTATGGTCAGGTCCCCAAAGACAGAGCTTCTCTCCTCTGGAAATATGTGTAGGTCCTCTCGAGGTCTTGCAAGGACTGCCTCCAAATCCACAATGATATTATCAGATTCCGGCTGGTCTTCAAAATCAATTTCAAATGCCTGTGATGAATAATAGATGTCTCTCAAGGTGGAGGATTTTTTTTCTTGTACCAGTCTGTTTGCAAAGAATGCAAGCCAGATTAGTTGCGTAAATGATCGTAGTTGTGACATGTTGCGTGAGCTTCTCAGGCTTGCTGCTTTTCCTAAAATGTATTGACGGAGTTTTTTGTCATATACAATGTTACTGACAGACCTGCTTGGAACATAGAATTGAGGGAACTGGCCCTTGTCCAAGTCGTTGTATATTTTGGCACCTTCGTTTTTTAGCAGCTCCCTTAGAGAATCATATTTTGCCGCTGCAATTTTTTCCGCTTTATTCTTTGGCTTCGACATTTGTACTCAAATCCTTGATCAGTTTTTTGTAGTCAGGCTCTTTATTTTTTCCTGCCAGTTCAGTTGCAAACTGCGCAATTAATGGAAGATATTTCTGGTATAGGTTGCTTCGCTTCTTTTCCGCCTCTGCTAGGCCCCTCTTTGACATGTATGCAGATAGTTTTCGAAGTAAAAACTGCAATGCTAGACGGAGTTCTTTTTCAATTTCTGGCCTGTCTGCTACGTTTTCCTTTCCTACTGTCTTGTATGGAATTCTAGTAGAGCAGATGTGGCTTACTATAACTACTGGCGAGTCGTTTTTGAGCTTGTATCTGCCCCAGTCAATCTCATTTACCACCTGCAATACGACGTCACTTCCCTCATCATAGAGTAGTGGGATTCTGTTTGCAAATCTATACACATTGATTTTCCCTCCTGGAATCTCGCCGCCATACGCAATTCCCATTTCAACTACAAACGGAAAGCCGGAATATGCAGAAGCGCTTCTCTGTATGACATCAAAGAAATCAGGCTTGAAGAACTGCTGGATTCCTTTGCGCAGTGGCTCTTCACCCAATGGGGCAAGGCAACTTGGGTCTGGAGACAAAAAGTCCTCATAGCGCTGAAGTGAGTCACTTAGCTGCACTAGTTCATCATTAGTAAAAGAGCCGATTCGCTTTTCTGGTTTGAGGTTTGCAAATTCAGAAAACTTGTCTGCGGTGGATGGTCCAATTCGCTGGAAACGTTTAGTCAGAAATGTAGCCAGTGATTCGCCTGCAACCGTATTTGCAAGCTGCTTGTAATATGGACTAGATTTTGGCATGTCTATCATCACAGACTTTGATTCGCCAAAGTCCCAGTATGTGAGATGCTTGTTTGCCAAGTCCACATCATCAATTCTAATTTTCATTACCTTTTCAAAGTCCATTTGCAAAAACGACATTAGCGCAACTATAACTCGAACAGGTCTTGAGAGTGACTGCCATTTCTTTTCTGCCCTCTGCATTATTCCCTCAAAGCTGAGATTCTTTTTTGATAGTCCAAGTTCCTTTCGAATTTTTTCTATCATTGCATTGTCTAGTGTTGGAATTTCATAATGAGTGTCAACTATCATTCTACGTATTGTTTCAACATCAACTCCATGCGGGTGTGGCTTGATTATGGTAGGCGGTGCAGGCATTGTATCTACAATTCTTTTGTACTGGAATTTTTCGCCTTTGGGATCATCAAATGATATTGTGGCATATGGGGTGATAAGTGAAGTCTGATACACATAGTCTCTAATTTTAGAGCC
>CAYYBJ010000098.1:0-3170 GCA_964470325.1 uncultured Candidatus Nitrosotenuis sp.
GGAATCGCAAAAATTCACCTTTATGAGCGAGGTCAATGCCTACAACCAGGCAAAAGCAACAATTGATTCAGAATTATCGCAGGCAATGCAAATCTACGAATCTGCCAACACTGAAACCATAACAAAGTCCAGACGACTAGACCAAATTAACACAAGATTGCCAATCATTGCATCCGACTTGGAAGCATTACACCAAGCCCGCATGAACATTGAATCACAAACAGCACAGCAAAAAGAGACATTATCAAAAATAAGAGAAGACAAGAACCAGATCTATGAGCAGATAAAATCCGTAGAATCTGAACTATCTGCAGTATACAAGCAACAATCCCATGCAATATCGCAGCGAAAAGAAATTGACACTAAAATTCAGGGACTGACGCAAAAGCTAAACCATGCCAAGGTAGAATCTGCAAAATTAGAATCCGAAATCAACGACTCTAAATCCAAAATAGAGTCAAACAAAAACAGGCTAATAGAAATTGATGCAGAATCTATAAAACTTGCAACATTCAAGTCAAGACTAGAGTCTATAATAGAAAACCACAAGGCAACAATAGCAGAACTCAAAGGTAGAATCTCGGAGCAGTCAGGCAAGCACAGCAAAATAGAGCATGAAATTGATGATCTGAATTTCATACTGGAAAAAGCTGCAAAAGCTACTGCTCAATATGACGCAAAGATTCGTGTCGTAAAAAGCATAATGCATGAAGATTACACAATTGCACACCTCAAAGAACACCAAGAGGAACTAGGAATTGAAGGCCTAGTGTATGAGATGATTTCATGGGACAAGGAATACGAACGTGCAATTCTGGCTGCAGCATCCGACTGGATCAAGTCATTTGTTGTAAAAGACTTTGAGACATTACTTAGCCTGGCAGAGGTGGCACGTGCAAAGAAACTACCAAAGCTCAAAATCATTCCGCTAGAAGCAATTCCAAAATTCTCACTCACAGTTCCAAAAGATTCTGACGTGCTAGGTGTGCTATCTGACTATGTTCGTTGTGATGCAAAATACGCGCCACTCTTGACGTTCTTGTTTGGTAATGTATTGCTAGTCAAAAACCAGAATGCCGCACTGAGACTATCAAAATCTGGCTACAAGACAGTAACTACTGATGGTGAATTCTTTGAGGCAAAGGCATCCGCAGCTGTAATTGACATAAACTCCAAGATATCAAAGGTCACAAAAATCATCTCAATGAGCACCTCAGTTGAGGGCCTGCACCAATCAATCTCACTGCTCAAAAAATACATACTCAAAAAACGCCTATCAATCAAAAAAGTAGACGGAATAATCCAAAACTATAGGGAAAGACTATCAATATCAGAGACGGGCCTTGCAAATGCCGATATCAGCTATTCCGATCTGAAACTAAAGATTTCTACAATAGAAAAAACCAAATCGCAGATGGAATCCCGAATCTCCCAGCTAAACAGGCAAATTGAAAAAATCACACTAGAGCACTCTAAGGAGGAATCGCTGATTGACTCACTAGAAGAAAGAATAACACTGATGCATGAAAACTATGCAGACGGGGAAAACCACAGAATTGCATCAGAATTAAACCGACTAAATGAGAAACGATCAGAGCTAATGGCGCGCCAGTCTGCAATAGTCAATGAACTACGAGACTTGGAATCACAGTTAGCAACATTGTCTGCACAAGAATTGGGTGAAAAGACAAAGATGCATAATTTGCGAGAGGAACAATCCTCACTAAACCATGAAAAGCGCGAAATCGAAGTCAGATTAAACCAGCTAGCTAAAGACAAGGAGCTGGCAAATGAAAACTTGGTAAATCTAAGGGAAAAAGAGCAAACCCTAATTGCCACCTCTGGCACATCCATATCAAAACTGCAAGAGTTTGACGACAAACTATCTCTGCTAAATGAAAAGGAAAGACTGGTAACGCGAGAGATTAATGCGCTAGAGCGACAGTCGGATTCGCTGTCGCGCGACATTCGAGATATAGTGGAAAATGAGGCAAAGATACAGAAGGTCTTGGAAAAATACGGCTATCAGGAAATAACAGAAACATTTGAGGTCGATTCCATGTTGTCATCATTGGAATCTGAGATGAACTCACTTACATCCAAGCTTAATGCAACTGCACCGCAAACATTTGTGGAAGTATCGACAGGCTATCGCTCCATGTCGGATAGAAAGAACGAGCTGGAAGAAGAGAGAAATGCCATTGTGAGATTCATTGAAGAAATAGACAAGGACAAGCGCCAGACATTTCTGGAAGCATTTGACAGAGTGGATAAAGAGATACGCGAGGCATTCCACACCATGACTGGCGGAGAAGCCTGGCTGGAGCTGCAAAACGAGGACGATATCTTCAATTCCGGTATATCATATTTGATACAATTCCCAAACAAGCCAAAAAGAGAATCAACATCAATCTCTGGTGGAGAAAAGACACTTGCAGCAATTGTGTTTGTTTTGGCGCTGCAGAAGCTCAAACCTTCAGCGTTCTATTTGTTTGATGAAGTGGATGCACACCTAGACGCTCCAAACTCGGAAAAGCTGGCAAAAATAATTGAGCAGCGCTCTGCAGGCAGCCAGTTCATTATGGTATCTTTGAAGGATTCTGTTGTGCAAAAGGCCAAGCTTATTTACGGCGTGTTTCCAAAGAACGGTGTGTCTCATGTGGTGACATACAAGGACAAGCGCATGCCGTCAATTACAAGCTAATTCACTTTTGTGCGATTAACCGTTATTTTATCTTGGTTAGCTTATCTGAACGGTCATCTTTCTGGTTTTGTCTAGTTTTTTAGAAATTCCTTATCTTAAAACGAACCTGAAAAAGATCCGTTTTTCATACTATGTCAACCCGACAGAACTGTTTATTGAAATGTATAAATACCAAAATGTCTTTTTTACATCTGATGAATTTCAGTCGCACAATTTTGTGCGCATTGACCGTAATGATTCTAGTTTTATCTGTACCTGCTGGCGCTTTTGCCATAACGTATGGTTCGCCAGTTACAATACCAAACCCAATACCTCAAAGTAATGATAACTTCGGCTACTCCGTCTCCGTCTCCGGCAACCACGTCCTAATTGGCGCACCCTATGATGATACCGGCGCCGCTGACACAGGATCCGCATACCTGTATGATGCGACCACAGGCGGACTGCTTCAAACCTTTAACAACCC
>CAYYBJ010000099.1:0-3105 GCA_964470325.1 uncultured Candidatus Nitrosotenuis sp.
TGCCAAAGTGGTAATTGATCATTGCTTTGATGTAAAAGGAGTAGGCACTGTTATGCTTGGTAAGGTAGAACAAGGCAAGATAAAACAGTATGATACGTTGAAGCTTTTGCCTGCAGGAATTGATGTTCTGATAAAATCAATTCAAATGCATGATGATCCTGTGGATGAAGCGGCCTCTCCAGGGCGAGTTGGATTGGCGGTAAAGGGAGTAACGCCTGACCAAGTTGGAAGAGGGGATCTGCTTTGTGCTCCAGGACAGGAACTAGTGTCAACTGAGATGGAACTAGAGTTTACAAAAAGCCCATTTTACAAGGGGGATATTGCGCCAAACCAAATGTGCCTAGTTAACATTGGTCTACAAATCAAACCTGCAAAATTTGCCTCAGTTTCTCCGCTAAAACTAGTCTTAGAAAAGCCAGCGGTGCACAACAAGGGCGATATCTGTGTAATATTGAAGCCAGAATCCACAAGCATTAGATTGCTTGGAAGTGGCAAAATCAAATAGAAAATTAACTACTATTCATAATACAAAACATGAAAGGCCTGCGAGTATGTCCTATTTGTCCGTCGTGCGGTTCTAAAAAATTTGAACGCCTGGGCGGAGATGATGTGGTGCAAGTCAGATGCCTTGGTTGTAGCAAGATTATCTCAATCTAATTGATAGTTTTTATTGTCTATATTTTGGAATTGTATTATGGCCAAAACCTGGAAAGACTCTGATATCAGCTTAGATCCTATTAAAAATCAAACAATAGCAGTAATTGGCTATGGCATCCAAGGCGATGCACAGGCAAACAATCTCAAAGATTCTGGACTCAAAGTCATAATCGGCCTAAAGCAAGGCAGTCCCACCTGGAACAAGGCAAAATCAGACGGTCACACAGTAATGTCTGTTGCAGATGCCACAAAACAGGGAGATATTGTTCACATTTTACTTCCAGACATGATTCAATCCCAAGTATACAAAGATGAGATTGGACCAAACCTTTCTGCCGGAAAGGCATTATCATTTTCACATGCGGCTGCCATACAATGGAACTGGATTCAGGCACCAGACAATGTTGATGTTATCATGGTTGCACCAAAGGGACCTGGCTCCAAAGTAAGGGAGACATATCAAGAAGGATTCGGTACGCCGGCAATTGTTGCGGTATATCAAGATAAAACTGGTAAAGCTTGGGACCGAGTTTTGGCAATTGGCAAAGGAATTGGCTCTGCACGCGCTGGTCTGATTCAAACAACATTCAAAGAAGAAGTCGAAACCGATTGGTTTGGAGAGCAAGCAGATCTTTGTGGCGGATGCGCATCTATGGTTACAAACGCGTTTGAAACTCTGGTTGAAGCGGGCTATCAGCCAGAAATTGCATACTTTGAGGTATTGCATGAACTCAAACTAATTGTAGACATGATTCAGCGATATGGAATCAATGGTATGTGGAGACGTGTCTCCGAGACTGCAAGATACGGTGGCCTGACTAGAGGACCGATGGTCATGGATAAGGAAAACAAGGCAAAGATGAAAAAAGTACTAGACATGATCCAAGACGGTACATTCAATGAGGAATGGATTTCTGAATATCGCAAAAACGGCAAAAATGCGTTTGACCGTTACATGAAGCAGCTTGAATCGCATCAAATAGAACAAGTTGGTCGTCAAATGCGAAAAATGATGTGGCCTGACTCTAAAGAGTAACTAGATTTTTCTTAGTTTTGCAACACCCAAATTGATATGCTCTATGATTGCCGGTAGTGGTGATCCTGGACCAAAAACTTTGGATACTCCAGACTTTTCCAAACCGCTCTTGTCTTCCTCTGGTATTACTCCTCCGCCTACAACTAGGACGTCTTTGAGTCCTTTTTTGTGCAACTCTTTTACTACTCTTGGAAATAAGGTGTTATGAGCTCCATTTAGAAGGCTAAGCGCAACTGCATCAACATCTTCATCTTCAGCTATTTGCGCTACACGCTCTGGTGTGGCAAACAAGCCAGAGTAAATTACTTCCATGCCTGCATCTCGAAATGCCCTGCACAAAACAAGTGCTCCCCTATCGTGACCATCAAGGCCTAGTTTTGCAACTAGAATTTTGATTCGACGAGTGGCAAGCTTTTGCTTCATCTATGATAATTTGCGGTGCTGTATTTTAAAACTTTACAGTTCTTTACCCTGCGTAATATCCTGTAATCTAGCAAGCTCGTATAGTATCTGGTCTCGCATCATTTCAAGCTCCAAAATTCTCTCCTTGATGGAATGTCGAGTAATCATTTCCTCTGAGAGAATGGATTTGGCATATTCATGTTTGGTGTTTTGTTTTTCTATCCAGTCGTCTAACATGCTATTTTTGTGCTAAGAATCAATAAAACGGATCTGATTAGTATCAAGCTAAGCATGTGTTAATTTTGATCGCTGTTCTGACACTATATACATAAAGCCATTTTGGATATGTTGATTTGTTGCAAGTATACCCAGTGCACTATGATCTGACCTTTGAGCCGATTTTTTCAAACTTTACATTTGAGGCAAAAGAAACAATTCATGTCAGAATATCAAAACCAACCAGTACAATTACACTCAATGCGGCCGAACTGAAAATAAAAAAATGCACAGTAGAGTCTTCTGACAAATCATTTGTAGCACAAACCAAGATTGTTGAAAAAAATGAAATTCTGACAATAAAACTGCCTGAAAAAATCAATAAAGCAGCCAAAATCCAGATTGAATTTACTGGAATTCTAAATGACCGACTAGTTGGGTTTTATCGCAGCCAATACAAAGACAAATCAGGCAAGACAAAATATCTGGCAACTACCCAGTTTGAGGCGGCTGATGCAAGACGCGCATTTCCATGTTGGGATGAGCCTGCAGCCAAGGCTACATACAGCATTTCAATAATTACCGAACCAAATCACACTGCAATATCTAACACAAATCAAATTCTGCACAAAAAAATCGGCAAAAAAATCCTCCACAAATTTGCAAAAACTCCGGTCATGTCGACATATCTGGTGTATCTTGGAGTAGGCGAGTTTGAGTATCTGAGTGCAAAATCTGGCAAGGTAACAATGCGAATTGTCACAACTAAAGGAAATAGCAAAAAAGGAAAATTC
>CAYYBJ010000100.1:0-3037 GCA_964470325.1 uncultured Candidatus Nitrosotenuis sp.
TGACGAATTTCCTTCGTAGTCTGGCACGTTTTGTGTAGTAATAGGATGCTTGTCCATGCGACAACCCAGTGGAGTCAATACCTGCAAACATTTTGCGTATTCTGGCAGAAATCACAAACGACTCTAGGATCCGAATCAGTATGCCGTGTGTCAGGCGTGTAGCTGCTTTCTGCAGTGTCGTATAGTGTGGAATTGTGGACAATCCCAAGAATTCTGTCACACCAAAAGCTTCTTGTAGGAATTCAACAAATCTGCGGTAACTCTTGTGCTCGTATTGACGCAGTACAAGCAAGACAAGGTGCTGCCATACCTTGTACACATGATTGGACTTTTTGTGGAGGTATGGTGGTATCCTGGCCCTTTTGATTATCTGCATCATGGAACGAGCCATCCTTACGTATCTTGATGGTTTCATGGATGGATACGGCGATGGTTAGCTTTAGATCTGACAGTACCGTCTGATCTACAAAATGCTCAAAAATTGATGGTTTCTACACGGCTTTTGTGTTAATTTAACCATAAATACAAAATCATATCAAAACATTCAATGGTGATCTTCACTCTGAAAAGATTAACTGCTCAGAGACAAAACTCTGGGATTTATTACTAGGAAAAGCAAAGACATCCAGAAAAAACCATCAAATAAGTAACAGAATCTAAAATCTTAGAAAAATATCCAAATGGATTTCTAAGAGAGATGACTACGACTGGTCTATACATTAAGGAAAAAATAATCATTGATGAAAAATCACATCAAATCAAATTAAAATTTAATAATATATTGATTGGAGCAATATTGTGTTATTTGGTGTATTTGCAGCACACAGTCCAGAATCATGTCCACTTAACAACAAAAATAGCAAGAAAATTTTTCTTGGCATTGATAAAAAACTACAAGGCAATATTAAAAAACACAGAGTGAAAAAGATTATTGGATTCTACATGTCGGTTCTAGAACACCAATGGGTAATTATTTTAGATGCAAACAGTGCTCATGATGTTGAAACTCTTTGCATTGATGTTGGAATCTCTGCTACCAGCACAGTCAAAATTGTGCCACTCAATGAATTCTCTACGGTCATCAAGAGAATAACTACAAGCTAGTTTGATAGTAGATCCTATTTTTATTTATATGCTGAAATGGAAAATAATGGTAAATTTTGGCAGAAACAAGGCCGATCATAATTAGACAACTTTGATTATTCTGATGTCATGCCGTAACTATGCAGTTTTACGCCTATTCTGCAATAATTCTAAATTAAACCAAGTAACACTGGGGTTAAACTAGAACAGTCTGATTGCCTCTTGGACTTGTGGATAGTGAGCTGGAACTCGGAACTGTCGTCTAATGTTCATTGCTAGGCTTTCGCATTTTCTTCGCTCGCCGTGGTTTACCAGGACTCGTCGAAGCTTTGGTCGGAGCTTGTGCACAAATGACATTAACTGATTAAAATCACTGTGGCCGGAAAAGCCGTCCAGCTTTATCATAGAGCAGTTTACGTTTACCACCTCTACTTTGCCGTCCTTGCCCAAAAGCGAGACTTGCTTGGAGCCATCAAGGACCCGTCTGCCCAATGTGCCATTGACCTGATAGGACACAAAGATTATCTTGTTTTTATTGGATGGTGCAATGTTTCTGAAATATTCTAAGACTGGGCCGCCCTCAAGCATGCCAGATGTTGCCAAAATGATACATGGTGTGTTGTCACGCAATGGCTCTTCTCTAGCATCGGAATGCTCGATATTTGTAAAATATTCGGAATCAAATGGATTATCGTCAGTTTCCAGGATTTTTTGTCGCAACTCGCGCGCCAAATATTCAGGATAGGCCTCATGAATCGCAGTTGCCTCTGAAATCATTCCCTCTGTGAATACTGGGGCTTCGACCATTTGGCCTGCCTTCATGTAATGGTCAATTACCATTAGGATTTCTTGGGCACGACCAACTGCCGGAATCGGAATTAGGACCTTTCCGCCATCAACCAAAGTATTGTTGACTGCATTGATGAATGCCGATTCAACTTCTTGCCTTGTCGGCTGGATGTCTTCTCGCGCACCATAGGTGCTCTCAATTAGCAGTGTTTCTACTCGCGGATAGTTCCATGATGCGCTATCAAAGAGAATACTCTTGCCGAATTTGATATCGCCAGTGTAGACAAAGTTGTGATCGCCGTTGCCAATGTGAAAGTGGCATGTGGCGGAGCCCAGAATGTGGCCTGCATTTGAAAATACTAGCTTGATGTCGGGTGCAATGTCAGTTACTGTGCCGTATGGTATTGTGATGGTTTGTTTCATGATCTGCTTTACGTCGCGCTCTGCATACATTGGGGCTCGTCCCTGTGCAGCTGCCACTCGAATTGCATCCAGCTGGATTAGATTCATCATTGGTAGGGTTGGCTCTGTGCAATAGATTGGGCCCTTGTAGCCATACTTGCACAAGACTGGCAAAAACCCAGTGTGATCAAGGTGTGCATGGCCGATTACAATCGCATCCAGCTCGTCTAGTGTTATGTTTGCCCAGTCCAGTCTTGGAAATGCCTCAGCTGGAGATCGCGCGCCTGGGTTTACGCCACAATCGATTAGGATCTTGCTTTCTGGCGTTGTTAGAATCATGCTGGACCTGCCGACTTGGCCAAATCCTCCAAGTGTCATTAGGGATACTTCGGATCTCTGAGCAAGCCTTGGTCGGAAAATGCTCTCACCAATCTGCTTTAGATGCTTTGAGCGCTCTGATGATGTTAGTTTCAAATTGTAATTGATTTGCTGAATGGTGCTAGACTGGATTGTAGTTGCCTTTCTGACTCGGATTCTCCATCCTATCTGTTCTGTTAGTTGTGCTGCATTAAACTCGGGATTGTTCTGGAGCAGCCAAGGTCGCTTGACCTCAACAGAGACCTCGCCCGTTGCAGTATCAAAGAAAGTGCCTCCAAGCTCTGCCTCTTTTGGCAACGATTCTGCAATTACCTTTCTTGCATCTTCTTCGTTTTTGCGAATCGACTCTTCGGTTCTAACTACGATTCTTTTTTTGATCACATTT
>CAYYBJ010000101.1:0-3015 GCA_964470325.1 uncultured Candidatus Nitrosotenuis sp.
ATCGACAACATGATGCAGCAACTGGTAGTAAACCCATCACAGTTCAACGGAGCAGTTCTTGCAAGCACCAATTTGTTCATGGATATTGTGTCTGAATTGGCATCAGGAATTATCGGCTCTATTGGGTTGGTGTATTCATCAAACATGGGTGATAATTACGCAATGTTCGAAGCTGCCCACGGCAGTGCACCATCATTCAAAGGACTAAACAAGGTAAATCCGACTGCCACGGTATTGTCTGGAGCATGGATGGCAGAATATCTTGGCGAGCGACACATCAAGGACGCAATCTTTGCAGCAACTGATCAAGTGATCAACGATGGCAAGACAGTCACGTTTGATATTGGTGGCACAGCGACTACTCAGCAAATGACTGATGAGATAATCAAGATTGCAAAAACAAAGCTAAGAAGATAATATCGCTTCAACAATAATTAATTCTTCAAAAAACAATTTCTTTTTGGACAATACCCTAACATCAAACCCAAGCAGCTCAGTTTGTCGCATCAGTTTTGTGTAATTTGCCAAAGACGAAGTCAGATACAGCAGTTTTCCGCCTGGCCTGAGCCTGTATTTTGCTGATTTTATTATCTGGATTGGTACTTCTAGGCCTTCTTCACCACCATCAACTGTCCTGTCTGTAATACCATCAGATGGCAAGTACGGCAAGTTACACACTATGAAATCAAATTGTGCATTTATCGCATCTGCACTAACACAGCAAATTCCGTTTTGGACTTTATCATCCTGTGTAGATATTGTAGTATAATCAATGTCGGTTGCAACAACTAGATCAAAGTTTTTCTCTAGAATTTTTGCCAAATAACCAGAGCCCGTACCAATTTCCAAGGCGGCTTGGCCTGTCTCGGACTGGATGTGGTCTGCCAGAAAAAAAGTGTCTTCTGCAGGATCATACCTAGAATTGCTTTGCAATTTTTATTATCTCTGAGGTATGAAGCTCTTCTAGTCTTTTATCTGATTGTATGGATTTGCCAAATGATTTTGCGATGTTCGATATGGTCTTTCTTCTCTGAGAAAATAGCTTTTCCACAGAATCAATTAGATTTTGTGTTACCTGCTTTTTTGGCACCAGTCTTAGTACCACAGAATCCACCTTTGGCGGAGGAGAGAAATTGCCCTTTCCAACTTTGATAATCTTTTCAATATCAAAGCAATGATCAGCTATGACAGAAATAGCACGGATATCTCGCCCTTTGGTTATTAGCTTGTCAGCAAATTCCTGCTGGACCATGATTACTGCGCGCTTGAATTTCTTTTGTGCAAGCCACTCTATTGCCCGCTTGCTCTCTGAATAGGGTAGATTTGAGACAAAAATGGTAAAATCAACATCTAGTCCAAACCCATCACCAAACATTATCTCCAGGTTTGGAATCTTGGAGAATTTGAGTATGGCGTCAGAATATAGTGATTCATCTGCTTCTATTGTAGTAACAGATTTTGCCACACCAGACAATAATGGTGTCAGAATTCCAGGACCAGTTCCTATCTCTAGTACGACATCTTTAGATGTGATTTGTGCGGAATCGACTATTTTTTGAGCAATGTTTTGTGATTTGAGAAAGTGTTGTCCCAGTCTCTGGCGCCTATTTTTTGACAAATAAAGTCACTTTGACTTCGCCAGTTATCTCATCCATGATTCTATCTATGATGTGCTTCATTGGTTCTTTGAGGCCCACTCGCTCCTGCAAGTCTGCAAAGCTGACAAATTTCGTTTTCTCTCGCTCTTCTAATATGGTCTTCATGTAGGTTTTGCCAATTCCTGGAATCAATTCCAGTGCATGAATCCTCGGAGTTAATGGCTGTGCGTTATTGATGTAATCTACAAATCTTTTCTCATTATTTGATACAATACTTGTGATGACGTTTTTGAGTTCACTCTGAGCTGCTGCAGAAATGTGTGCATATTCTAGTTTCCCCAGTACTGATTGGATTTTTGTTCTACCTTCTTTGCCGATATAGATTCGCTCGCCAATATCAAATGTAGTGCCATCCATTCCCAATACTTCAAGCAGTGTCAGTCTGTCTTCTCCTATTGCTGTTATGATGATGCCTTCGCGGCCACGTACAGTTGTTGCACGGCCCCGTGTCACATAATCTAGAACATAGGCATATTCTTCATACTTGCGTGGTGCTGCATAACTCCTTTCCAAAAAAGATCACGAATTTTCCTTAAGAGTTCCCCTTGATAATATTGAGAATTTTTTCTAGTGTTTCTGCCAGGATGAGTTTTTTCCATCCAAATGTGAATGCACGAAGTTCTGCCAGTGTGGTTGGCATGATATTGACAATCTCTACTGCTTCTTCTTCTGTCAGTCCGCATTCCTTTTTGAGCTCTTGCTTGACTTTTTTTGCAGATTTTGCGTCAAGCTTGGCAAACTTGGTAACATAATCATGAGTCCATCTCTGGATTTGGTCCATTTTCTCTGGATCCTCTTTTTCCAAAATCTCTTTTACTTCGGCCAATGATATTGGCTGACTTTTCTTTACTTGTTCCATTATTTCACACCGAACGGTTTGATATGGTCCAATCTAGTGATTAAGGTTTTCGTCTTGTTACCTAGCTTGACATCTATTGTTACGGCACGTCTTCCAACTGCAGTGATAGTTCCCACTTTTCCGTGGTATCTTCTGTGTGGCAAAGACTTGTGCTGTCTTGGATCTACAATTACTAGCGCTTGCTGTCCTTCCTTGTATTCTCTCATCAAAAACGCCACTCCACGTGGTTGTTGTTTTGTTAGTGCGGATCTGGATTTGTGTCTGAATCCATGAGAGTGGCCAGATGGCTTCTTTGTAGTCATACAAAAAAAGGGGTTTGTAGCCCTTATTTTAAACCTTAGACCTATTCCTCTTCAGATTTCTTCTTCTTTTTGGTGTCATCCTCAGGATCGGCAATTCCGCCTTCGGTAACCGTAAAGATTACCTCTTCCTCTGGATGGTGAGGGCTGTCCACCATTCGGGCAATTCGCTTTTTGCCAGATTTCTTGAAGTAGATTC
>CAYYBJ010000102.1:0-2994 GCA_964470325.1 uncultured Candidatus Nitrosotenuis sp.
AGCACTAGTAGTCTACTTTCCAGTCAGAGCGCAATTTCTTGTCAATTTCGCTTGCCATGACATCTAGTTCTTGCGTGGAGCCAAAATTCTGATATGTAAGTTTTTCAAGTGTTTTAATTACGCTTTTTGCCGACCTGTACTGTGGGATGGAAGGCTCGTCAATTTCTCCATACAGGCCAATCCCGTAAATGTCGTTTTGCTTGGCGTATCCTAGAATTAGGCCGTTGAATCCAGTTATGACTGACCTAGTCGGCGTCATTAGGACATTTAGCTTTTCCAGCTGCTTTGAGAGGTCTTGTGATGTCGTGGTGATGTAGGTCTTTGGTTCTTCGCGTATTATTCTTGGTGTGTGAAAGCCGCCAACAGTATAGATGAACTTGACTTGGTATTTTTTTGCAACAGAAATGACGTCCTGGCATAATTCGTGCATCTCTTCTGTGGTCTTTGGCTGGCCGGCGCCTCCGCCAAATATAATTAGGTTTTGGCTGTACTTGTAGTCCCATCCCTCCTTTGGAATCTCAATGTGGCCACCCTTGTCTAGCACATAGGACAATTCTGTTGATTCTGCCCGTCTAAAAGCATTGGTCTTTTTTGACTTGTTTACAAAGTCAATTACGATATTTCCAACGTTTCCCATATCTTGCATTGCGGCAATGATTAGCGGCTTTTCTACTACAGGCTCGGCAATCTGTGAAAACTTCAATGCTTGGATTCTATGTATAGTTGATTAAAACTTTGGCAAAGCTACAGGTAATCTTGGAATAATATCAATATACAATTCGTTTTGTGAAAAATTAACTTTAATGAATATGGTTTTTCTAAAATTTTCCACCATTATGATATGTGGTCGATCATTAATCTCAAGATTCATAAGGGAAAAAAACAACCCAACGAAGATCAACGAGGCTTATGACTAATTTCGGCACTCTGGAATACGTACTGGACAAGTTTTCTGGCACATGGAGCTGGAAGGTAACCGGCGAGCGTGCAGTTGCAATGGTGTCTCGAATAATTCCGCAGGCCTGGTATGGGGACGGAGAGTACGAGGCAATAGTTCCTGACGATCCAAAAAACGTCGCCCAGATAAAGTGGATCATGGATAGATATCCACTCGAAATACTATCAAAAAATATCTGGCAAAAAAAACTACCGCCATCTGCCAAAGTAATTCCAAAGAAACCAAAAAAGACAGAACGACTGCAACTTGCCACTCCAGGAAAGCAGTTCAAGGGGAACTTGCTTAATTTTCAGAGGGAGGGCCTTGACTTTTTGCTAAAGTCTGCTGGAAATGCATTACTTGCAGACGAAATGGGTTTGGGTAAGACGGTTCAGTCACTGTCATATCTTGCATCTGAGCAAAACGCATTTCCTGCACTAATTGTGGCGCCACTAGTAACACTGCAAAACTGGCAAAGAGAGATCGAAAAATTCCTTATGCGAAAGAGCAGAAACGGCAGACTAGTCGAAAATGAATCCCCTACATCTACAATAATTAGAGTCGGAAAATCCGAAGACCTAGGCAAATATGATTTCTATATTATCAATTATGAATTATTGTTCAAGCGCTACAAGGATCTGGCAAAGCTTGGCCTGCGAACCATAGTATGCGATGAGGTGCAGAACCTGCGTTCAAAAACCACGCAAAAATATCATGCAATCAAAAAGCTTGCTGCATTGGAATCTGTAAAATACAGAGTGGGTCTTTCTGGCACGCCAATCTACAACCGAGGATCCGAGATTTGGCCAATAGTTGATATTCTGCGCCCAGGATTACTTGGAAGCTTTAAGGAATTTTGCGAATATTTTTGCTATGTCAACGAAAAAGGAAAAGCAATTGTTCTAGAGAACAAGCGCGAGTCCCTTCGAAACATGCTTCAAAAACACGTAATGCTTCGACGCAAAAAAACAGACGTGCTATCTGAGCTCAAAGAAAAAATCCGCTACAAGGAAATCATTGACTCTGATATCAATTATTATCACAAGGAACTAGAGCGAATCTGGAAAAAACTCGAAGATGAGCGCAAAGAGGCACAAACGGCATTTGATGCATCAACTGCTTATCAGAGAGCCATACAGAGTGAAAGACAAGCAGCAGGCGCCGCAAAACTTCCACACGTGATAAATTTTGTCAAAAATATCATGGAAATTGAAGAAAGTGTAGTCGTGTTTTGTCACCACAAATCCATCCACTCGTTACTGCACCAGAGTTTGTCGGAATTCAAGCCTGCATCTATTATTGGCGGACAAACTGACAAGCAGCGTCAGGACAATATTGATTCATTCCAGGGTGGTCAGACCAAGCTCATGATTGCTGGCCTTCGAGCAGGAAACGTCGGAATTAATCTGACTCGCGCAAAGTATGTAATCTTTGCAGAACTGGACTGGAGTCCTGCAATACATCTTCAGGCAGAAGACCGACTGCACAGAATAGGACAGAAAAATACTGTCTTTGCGTATTATTTGATTGGAAACGGAACGCTAGATGAGCATGTTGCGCGGGTCTTGGTGGATAAGAGCTATGAAATCGACGCCATTATGGATAACAAGGTAGAATCATTTGAGAACAAGGGCAAGGCAGAGCTGATTTTAGCTCAGATCCAAGACAAGGTCAAGGCAATAATGCAAGCTAGTCCAGCTCAGTAGAAATTTTTTGCAATTTTTCTAGAATCTCTTTAATTTTATTATCATCGATTTTGGAATTTTGAATTTTTGATGATAGAATTTACAGTAATTTTTGTAGTTGTGATTTTGGATCCAGGGATTGTATTTGCAAAAACTCGTTTCCCTCATGTGTCATCTCACAGACTTTGATTATTTTCTCGTCCTTTTTTATTGTGGTAAAAATCACTCGTCCTTGTTTTCTGGATTTGTCAATCTGTTCTTGTATTGTTTCTGGCTCTTCTAGTAAATATTTCGCAATATCTGATTCTTCAAATGACTTTATCTGCAATAGCCGCAAAATTCTTGATTCTAGTGGTGTGGTTTTGTTCCAAA
>CAYYBJ010000103.1:0-2986 GCA_964470325.1 uncultured Candidatus Nitrosotenuis sp.
GCCTCAAGGCCTGCAAGAGTTTTTCACAAGAAGGCATTCCAGTAAATGTCACACTAGTGTTCTCTCCAAACCAGGCACTTTTGGCCGCAAAGGCGGGAGCAAAATACGTCAGCCCGTTTATTGGACGACTGGATGATGTTGGCCAAGACGGCATGTCACTAATTGCGGAAATAAAGCAAATTTTCTCAAATTATGATTTTAAGACACAAATTCTAGTTGCAAGTGTAAGGCATCCAATGCATGTAGTAGAAGCAGCAAAGATTGGTGCAGATGTGGTTACATTACCACCAGATGTCTTGGGAAAAATGCTCAAACACCCATTGACCGACAATGGCCTCAAGGCATTTTTGGCAGACTGGGACAAGCTTCAGGCAAGCCAAAAATAAACTTCCTGCCATATGCTATTAGCTTTTTCCAAAAAAGCTCGTTTATTCTAAAATAAATATTCGATATATGCAGTCATTTCCATCATATCATATTGTCAATTCTAAATTCAGCAGTGCTTGTGATTGATCATAGTTCTGCAGTAAATAGGTGGCTTTCTCAACATCTAAAAAGAATAGGGTTCACAGAAATCCTAACCTGCGAGACGGCTGATTCTGGAATCAAGACCTTCCAAGATCTTGTTGCCTCTGGCAAAAAATCACTAATCTTTCTTGGTTATCACTTTCCAGATAGCATTGCATCGGAGATCGTGCCAAAACTGTTTGAGATTGCACCCTATGCCAAAATAATAATCGAAAGCTCATTAAAAGAGGATGATCAGAAAATAGCGGATCTGTTTTCAGAAGGCGTCTTTCATTATCTACCTAAACCGATACGATTTGATGATCTGACAAGAATAATAGACACAATAGAAAAAGAAATTGAAGAATTTTCTAATATTGATGAAAGATTAATTCTTGGGCTGCTAAAAACTCTCAAAAGAATTAGCCTAGTAAGGCTTGCAGAATATTGCAATTGTCAAACGGATGTTTTACACCATTTTTTACAAAAATTAAGTAAAAAATCAATTGTACAGGAAATTACTAAAAGAAAAGAAATTGGCTGCAAAGAGTGTAATTCAGTAAACGTACATCAAATCTTCTGTTGTACTCGTTGTGATAGCGAAAACTTTAGGAAAAGTGTACTGATTGAGCATTTCTCATGCGGTAATGTTAGCCCACAATACGACTACGATGGTGATGTTTGTTCAAAATGTCATAAACAAATAAAAATTCTTGGAGTTGATTATAGAACTCTACAAAATTTTAATGTCTGCAATGACTGCAAAGATGTTTTTCCAATACCAAATCAAAAATTCTTATGTAATAACTGCCATTCTACATTTTCATTTGCTGACATAAACTGGATAACTAGCCAAGCATATTCGTTTACTCTTCAAGATTCAACCAAGCTTAGATTCAATGATCTAGGCAAAGAGATCTCAAATCAACTCATACAAGACTCATCTAAAATGAAAATCCCTTAAAAACTGGGTACATTCTAGTAATCTTATGGATGATGAAGCAAGAAACTTTCAGATAGTGGAAATAGCTGAACTTTTGGCCAAAGATAACATCTCGTTACACGAGCAAGACCCAAAAAAACTGCAAAAATACTATGATTTTGCGCAAAAAGAGTTTCATCTAGACAATGACGATTCCGTCCAGCTAGTAAATGAGACCTTTCTGTATCTGACGCTAAAAAACGCCAAGGATGTCGATCCGCTACAAGACGGCGACAAGTTTGGTGCAGGATTTAGCTAATGGTGGTTTATCCATTGGATGCGGTATTCCTCATCAAAGATTTCTGATGTAATTTCGTCGTCTTTTGCAATTTTACTTTCTAATTGGATATCAAAAAATCCAAGTTTTCCCTTTGCGGGAATTGGAATCTTGAATTGCTTGGCACTTTTTAGAAAAAAACCAAATGTTTTTTCTGTAAAATAATCGTCTGGTGCAAAATGGTATTTTCTATCTGTTATGAATTCCTTTTTTGTCTGGTATCTTTTTGTGTCATAAATTGTGGCCTTGCCAATAATTGCACTTGTGATCAGAATATTATGATCGACTCCTAGTCTTTTGCAGTCATCCAACTTGATTTTAGCTGGTGAATGAATCAGAAATTCGCCACGATAATTGGTATCCCAATGCCGAAGCTCGATTGTTTTTTTGCCTTGAATTATGAGTTCAGCAAATGGTTGCGAGACTGACAGACACTTGAAGGTACTCAATTACATTCGAATACTGCATCTGTTTGGGCCCATCTCTAGATCTGGAATTTGTTCAGAAGATATAGGGATGACACCCTTGTTTATCTTGATTATCATGGAATAGTTCATCGGTCTTGGAGTAGTAATGCTTACTACTTTTGACACAAATTCAGCCTGGCCCAAGTCCAGTAATGGAAGTTTTTTGGCATTCTGAACTGTAGTGTAGAAAATTCCGTCTTTGGTTGGATTTACTCCTTCCCCATGATGGGTCGGAAATATTTTAACATCGTCTCCGAATTTGAGAAGTTTGTTATGTAGCGTGTCGTAAAGTTTTGCAGCAAATTCTTCTGCCTGATCTCGAAGATCCGGCCTTCCAATTCCCTCTACAAACAAAATGTCTCCCGAAAAGACGTATTTGTCATCTAAAACAAACGACATGCTTCCTGGAGTGTGTCCCGGAGTGTGAATGACTCTGAGCTGCTTTGGGCCAAACTGTATGATGTTTCCGTCTTCGATTTTCTCACTATCTATTTTGTATTCTTCTATCTTGCTCAGGTACAGCTTTGAGCCAGTCATCTGTGCCAAGTCTTTTGCAGCAGAAACATGGTCTGCATGCTGGTGTGTATCGATTACTTTGGTAATTTTGAGGCCTTCCTTTTGAGCAAATTCGATGTATTTCTTTGCGGGATGTGTAGGATCAATTACTACTGCTTCACCGTTTGAGCCAATTACATGCGATAGGCATCCCTTTCCAATTTTTTCTACTTGAATTATGGTGATATCATTTTCTTT
>CAYYBJ010000104.1:0-2927 GCA_964470325.1 uncultured Candidatus Nitrosotenuis sp.
GATTTTCCTGGTGCGGAACAGCTATCACCAAATGTCATATCTGCAAAGCTGAATGACAGTGTGTTGTAATGAAAGATTACACCTGGATCTGGCGGACCAGTTTGATCTATTGGTTGATTGACTATGTAGCATTCTATGTCTTGTCCTGCACTAAGAGTTATGGTTCCACCAAGGTTTTCTGGACAGCTTCCATCTCCTCGAATCTCTACGAATTCATAGCCCACAAGACCAATCTCTGTCAGCGTTGCTGGTGTGTCTGCTTGCAAAGTAACTTTGGTTCCATTAGATAAAGTTGGTCCTCCATTGATTGAAATGCCAAAGGATTCAGCAGAAGGGATCGGATTGTCGGAATTGTTGATCACAACTTTGTAGATTTTGACTTTTGGCGATTCAACATTTGGATTGCCTCCGCCAGAAGATATCGGCTGATTGACTATGTAACATTCTATTTTTTGCCCATTATCCAGGGTTATTGTACCTCCTAGATTTTCTGGACAGTGTCCGTCACCGCGTATTTCTACAAACTCGTATCCTGGAAAACCAGATTCAGTCAATGTCACAGGTTTGTTCTTTGGTATAGTGAACGTTGTTCCATTAGTAGTTACAAATGTGTCCTTTAACTTTATGCCAAAACTAGAAATTGCTGGTATGGGACCGCCAGCATTGTTGATCACAACTTTGTAGATTTTGACTTTGGGGGAACCATAAGACGAATTATCATCATTATGATCATTTCCACCGTTGTGGTTTCCATTATTACCAGTAGCACTTGCTATTAAGCCATATTCAGGGGTGATCAGCCCAAAAACAAGCGCCACAAGTCCAATTATGCCTAAAATTGTTGCTATATTCATTAAGTCTTAAGACGATTTTTGATTTAAACGGATGATGCTGTGTTATTTGATAAACAGTTTTTCATTACTATGGCGACACTTGCAATAATATTTCAGCAACAGGTCCAATCGGAAAGGGGTTTAACAAGTCGCCGTTCTTTATGACATCACCATCGGCTAGTACATACATGACATACATTTGGGTATCCAGAACTGGAGGAGATTTAGCTCTAAACTGTATGGTCTTTGCAGTTCCAGCGGCACCAGTTATGTCTTGATTGAGTATTCCAACTATTTGCGATGATGTGTCTACAAATGTTTGATATGTTGGAGTTGAGAAACCGTTATGCGACAATATTGTAACGTCTGACCAACCTTTTGGTATGTTAATTATCAATCTAGAACCAGAGCCAATTACATTTGTTGTACTGGTATCAAAATCTGCAATTGTAGCATTAAATATTTTGTATGTGCCTGGCTGAATATTGGTCATGTTTGATAGGATATCGTTTGAATTTGATGATGCGATGGTTTTTGACAAAAATACATTTGGCATGGCAGAGCCACTGTTTCTCATGGATGAACCATATCCGGCTTTTCCAAACTGTCCAAGTGTGGTAAAGACATTTGTTTGTATCAATACAGTTTCCAGATCATCTTGCGCACCAGCCAGTGAACCAGCAGTAACTTGTACCAAAAATGGATAGACTGATTTTGGTGGGATCATTTGTGGAGTAACAGAATTTTTCCACATCAATTGATTTCCAGCAGGACATGACCAAGAACTTGGGGTTGGTGCAACAGTAATAGGTGCACAACTGTTTGTATCAAAAATTTTATCGTTAGATTGCGCCCTAGGAGTGACTGCATTTATGACTACTTTGCTTACATAAATTGGCTGACTGGTGGGGTTTATCACATTTACCCCCCACAAGCCCTTTTGTGTCGAGTCGCCAAACGGGGACGGCAATACCATAAAGATTTCGGGTTTTGAGAGCAAAGTCTGGGTCAGTATCGTGCCTAATCCATTGTTGTCCCTAAGATAGACTAGTTGCTTTTCATTATTGCTCTGAATTGGTATCTTTGTAGGCTCGTCGATTCCTCTTGCAAAGCCAGAAAATGTGACATTGGTCCCAATTGTTCCCATCAGATTGTATTTCCATGCAAATATTGCAGACTGTGCTGGAGCCAAATCAGCAGATACTTGCAAGATTGGAGATGATGCAAGCACGGTACTTGATGGGCTAACAATTATTGGATCTGCTGTAACATTTAGTATTTTTGTAGTGCCAGTATTTGTAACAAAAAGCCACGCAGTTGCATTTTCACCTATTCGTACATCAGGCGGATCAATCATCATCTTTGCTTTTAGCGGGCCATTACCACCAACTTCAAGCTCAGCCGTACGTATTGTACCAATTGAAGATATTATCTTGACTAGATAGTCCCCAGAATTCATGTATAGTGGATAGTTTTCCAAGATTTCTGTTCCATAGCCAGGTGCCAAGACAGATTCAGTATAATTTGTCTCAAATTTTACTGCAGGACGATTTATGTCGGTTTGATTGACTATCCAGATACTATCAATTTGTAAAGTGTTGCTTCCTTGATTTTTCACATATACTGCAAGTCGGTTGTTATCAACACTGTCTGCTGAAACAGAAACGATAAATTTTTCTTGGATTTTTTTGATTTCAGCATCCGCAATCACTTGTTGTGTTTTTATCATATCAGATTGTGTTTCAATTATCAGATAAGATACGGACAGTCCTCCTGACAACAACACCAAAAAGAATACAGAGCCAACAATAGTAGAGACTCCTCGTCTCACCTTATCTCACCACTCAAGATGACATTTTCTGAGGCTCGAATTCCGTCAAAATTTACACTAGTCAGAATCGGCTTGGAGAGCGCAATATCAGACGACATGGCATCATCTAACTTGATTACCAGTCGCACTTCTTCATCCGAATCAATCTTGTTTTCGGATTTTTGTACGAGATTACTAATCGAGATTATGCTAAACTTACCATTTAATGGGTATTTTCCAGTAAGATCATTACTGCTTGCATCAAGAACTTTGCCACCAGTGTT
>CAYYBJ010000105.1:0-2894 GCA_964470325.1 uncultured Candidatus Nitrosotenuis sp.
TCTAGGATTTTAGACGCAATATTCATTATTCCTGATAAAACCCAGATGTCTGGTCGCTCACTTACCCCGCTTTTTTCGTATAATGGTACCAGTTCTCGCAGGACAATATTTTCATTTTCTTTAAAATCTGACTCTACCTTTTGCTTTGTTGCCTCTAGTGCAGTGGCTGGAGATTTTGCAAAATATTTTGTTGGTCTTGAATCATCAGAGCCGATCCAACCCTTTTCCTCAAGCGATCCTAAAACCTCATAAATCTTGGAATAGGGCACGCCAGATTTTTGGCTCAGATCGGATGCCGTAAGCTCTCCTCCCTTTAGCAGTGACGAATATGTCCTAATTTCATAGCTGGTCAAGCCTATTTTTTCAAGAGACTTGCGGGTGTTATCGGAAATGCTCATCCGATCACTAGGATTCTTTTCGGTATTTAAACACCAAACCGATCAATCTCCTAAATACAACGGGGCAGAGTGGGAAATACATTAAATATCAATTCGAAAAACTGCCAATAGTACATGTCGCTAATTCAGCTCTCAAAGAACTCAAGCAAGATGCTAGGCAAGAAATCCACCATACGATTTACTCAGAGCATCTGCCCTGACTGTAACATGATTTTAGATGCAGAGGTCTTTGAGCGAGACGGACGTGTCTTTATGAGCAAGACCTGTCCTACACACGGCGAATGTGAAGAATTGTACTTTGGCTCTTATGAAATGTACAAAAAGTTCAGCACCTATTGGGCTGACGGCAAAGGTGCACACGCACCAAACGTAATGATTGAGAAATGTTCCTGTCCAAATAACTGCGGTTTATGTTCTAATCACCTATCACACAGCGGTCTTGCAAACATGATCGTAACTAATCGATGCGATCTGACATGCTGGTACTGCTTTTTCTATGTAAAGAAAGGCCTTGAAGGCGCATACATGTACGAGCCATCTCACGACCAAGTTCGTGCAATGATGAAGACACTAAAAGCAGAGAGACCAATTCCAGGAAACTCTATTCAAATCACTGGCGGTGAGCCAATGCTGCGAGACGACATTACTGATCTTATTAAAATAATGAAGCAAGAGGGCGTTGACCATGTCCAGATGAACACAAACGGCATCAGACATGCAATGGATCCAGAGGCAGCAAGAGAAGTAAGATTGGCAGGATGCAACAACCTATACCTGAGCTTTGATGGTGTCACTGCAAGAACAAACCCAAAGAACCACTGGGAAATTCCATACGCACTGGACAGCTGCAGAAAAACCGGCACAACAGTAGTTTTTGTTCCAACCGTTATCAAATCAATTAACGACCATGAACTAGGCGGCATTATTCGATATGCACAAAAGAACATGGATGTAGTTCACGCAGTAAACTTCCAGCCAGTATCCCTTACTGGAAGAATGGGCAAAGCAGAGCGCGAAAAATACAGAATCACAATTCCAGATTGCATTCAAAGAATCGAAGAGCAGACAAACGGCGAAGTAACTGTTGATGACTGGTTCCCAGTCCCAAGTTGCATGCCACTGACCAATGTCATTGAGGCATTCTCTAGTAAGCCAAAATACGAGTTATCAATTCACTTTGCATGCGGCGCAGGTACCTATGTCTTTGAAGATGCAGAGACAAAGAAATTTGTTCCACTGCCAAGATTTGCAGATATTCAAGGTATGTTGGAATTGTTTGAAGATAAGGCAGAGGAAATCCGTTCTGGCAAAAACAAGTACTTTACCATGCTAGAAGTAGTCAGAAAGCTCTCTAGCTTTGTAGACAAGAAAAAGCAACCAGCAGGCCTAGACTTGGCAAAGATGTTTGGCAATATTCTAATGAAGAGATCATTTGATGCAGTCGGCTCTTGGCATGTCAAGGGATTATTCCTAGGCATGATGCATTTCCAAGACAAGTACAATGAAGACCTAGAAAGACTGCAAAGATGCGACATTCACTATTTGACTCCAGACCTCAGAATCATTCCGTTCTGTGCATTCAATGTAATCCCAGAATGGTATAGAGACAGAATCCAAAAGAAATATTCCATTACCGTAGAGGAATGGGAGCAAAGAGAAGGCGTTAAACTAGAAGATGGCTTGTACCGTGGATTGATGAGGAGAGGAAAGGGTGATGAGCTTGCAGCTGGCTGTGCAAAAAGCCAGATGATGCATGCAGCATCACAAGCATTGATGTAAATTCATCCAAGACCTTTTAAAATAATACAATTAATTTTGATTCATTGAAGATTCTTTTCATTTCTCCGCGATACTCTGGCGGTATAGGTGGACATGCAGCAATGCTTGCAGAACAATTACAAAAACATGGTTTCCAGATTGACTTTGTGGATCCACCAAAAATTCCTATCAAAAATTTCAAAAATCCTAGTTTTGTAATTACTAGCTCTTTTTCGAGCTTTCTTAAGGGTGGTTATGATATTGCACATGGATTCAATGTACCTTCTGCGTTTGCAATGCGAACTGCAAGAGCAAAGAAACGAGTATTATCAATTCATGGTGTATTCAGCGATCAGGTAAATGCACTTCACTCAAATACATTAAGTGCAATTGCTAAAACTACTGAAGAAAATGTTCTCGAGTGGGCAGACAAGTTGACAACTGACTCCAAAATGATACAAAGAGCCTACAAGGAAAAACTAGGACTTGATTTTGAGTATCTGCCAAGCCCCATTGATACAACAAAACTAGATGAAATTCCGAATATGGGTAAAAAAAACAAACAAGTAATCTATGTTGGTAGAGATAGTTACGAGAAGGGCATAGATATCTTACGTGAAATAGAATCACAAATTAAAGGAAATGTTGTTTATTGCACAAACCTTCCTTGGCAAAAAGCAATGTCTGTACTCAAATCGTCAAGTATACTAGTTGTACCGTCAAGAATGGAGAGTCTGC
>CAYYBJ010000106.1:0-2819 GCA_964470325.1 uncultured Candidatus Nitrosotenuis sp.
AATCTGGGTGATTTACTAGAGCGTGGCACAGCCCCAAAGCAAGTCCTGCAGAAAATGAGCGAGCTTGCAAAATCATACCCAATGATTTCTGTTATGGGCAATCACGATGAGGGGTTTTTGTACAAAAGATTCCTCTCTGGCAGCTCTTATGCAAGCCTCAAAGAACATGAACTATTGTCAAACCAGGATACAGAGTTCTTTAGACAAAATAAGGACGGCACATATGGCGACCAGCTTGCCATAGACAGAAAGGACAAGCTTTTCTGCGTCCATGGAGGCCCAGTAAATCCTGATAAAATAACAAAACAGGGTGACGATCCGTGGTTGTATCAGCGAACTTGGCAAAGACTATCAGAAGAGGACTGTGAGTTTTTCAGCTATTCAGGATATCATTACAAGGCAGAGTCTGCGTTTTCCGAGGCAAAGGCAGAGCTGAATAATTTTATAATTTTATGCGGGCATCAGCACATGGAGGCAGCCATTAGGCAAAACAAGGACGAGATTACAAACATTCTGCCATTCCGATATGAAACGGAAAAAATCTCGCAATACACCATACGGAAAAGACAGATCCTAATTGAGAAAAACACAAATTATCTGATTAGAGTGGGTCTTGGCGGCCCGCAAGGATACTATGGAGGCGGATTTGCAAGGACACATTTTGGAATCATCCGGGATGATCCAAGGCAAGTAGTGCTCTTTGAGCTGGAATAGCACTAGATTAAAATCAATTATGGTTATACTCGAGTATGATGAAGGCAATTGTTCTTGGCGGCTCTAAGGGAATTGGAAAGGCAATTGCAGATTCTCTCTCATCAATTGGATGTGATGTTATTGCAACATCGCGAAAAGAAATCGACACTGCAAATCTAGCTAGTGTCAAGCGATTCATAAAAAAGCAAAAACAGACAGACATCTTGGTTCTAAACACGGGAGGACCACCACCAAAACAGTTCTCCGAGGTAACTGAAAAAGAATGGCAAAAATACCATAATCAACTGTTTTTGGGATTTTGCCTCTTACTTCAAAAGCTAAAGGTGCGGGATGACGGATACATCTTTGTCATAACCTCCGGCGTAATCAAAGAGCCAAACCCAAGACTAGTCATCTCTAGTGTATACCGACTGGCATTTACTGCCGTCTTCAAGCTCGCAAGCAAGGAGCTAGCCGCAAGAAAGGTCAACTGCATAAACATTGCACCAGGCTTGATAAACACAGATCGGGTACGTGATCTTGGCAATGCAGTAGACATGGTAAAAAACATCCCAATGAAAAGACTAGGCGAGCCAAGAGAAATTGGAGATTTTGTAAAGGGTATTGTTGAAAATAATATCAAGTATCTTTCTGGCGTTACCATTACGTTTGATGGCGCAAATTCCAATTTTATAGTATGATATAATGAGCGCAACTAACATTCTAAGACAAGATCATCTCAAAATAAAGAGACTAGAAAAAATTATCATAAAGTGCTATCAAGATCTTTATGCAGGAAAAAACATTCCCTTATCTGATATCGAGAAAATCAATTTTGTAATTGCAGAATTCCTAGACTCGGTTCATTATTCCAGAGAAGAAGATTCGTATTTTGCATGTGTTGCAAGCTATGATTCCCTAAAAGATGAAATCAGAAAATTCATGATAGAGCACGAGTTTTCCCGCAGAATTGCAAAAAACATCAACAAGCACCTCCAAGCTTGGAAGGAAGGAAAGAACTCACGCGAGCCAGTAGCAAGATTCCTTCGAACCTATTCTATCTATTTAGAAGATCATCTAAAAAAAGAGGACGAATTCTTCAACATGGCCGAAGCTGAAATTCTATCAAAAGAAGAAGAACAGCAAATGTACGAGCAGTTCCAGAGTGTAATGGTGATCTCTACAAAAATGCAAACCATACTGCAACAGCTAGATTATCTGGAAAAACAAGACTGGTTTGTGTCGTAAAGTCTTTAAGAGCTACAAAAGGCAGGCAATCTGAAAATGGCATTTGTAGTATGGATGACAGGACTTCCTTGCTCTGGAAAAACAACCATTGTACGCGCAATGCAAAAAATCGTACCAAATCTTGCCATTCTGGATGGAGATGAGCTAAGAGAATGGCTTTCCCCAAAGGACTTTTCAAAGGAAGGGCGAGTCGAGCACAACAAAAAGGTCGCTCACCTGGCAAAACTACTCCTAAAACACAATGTCCCAGTTGGAGTATCTCTGGTCAGTCCCTTCTTTGAAAACAGAGCAGATGCAAGAAAAATCATAGCAGATGACTCTAAATTCTTTGAAGTCTATGTAAAATGCTCACTGGACGAGTGCGAAACAAGAGACGTTAAAGGAATGTACAAAAAAGCACGCGCAAATGAAATCAAGCAATTCACGGGAATCTCAGATCCATACGACATACCAACAAATCCAGACTTTGTAGTAGAAACCGACAAGGAAACACTGGACGAATCAGTGCAAAAACTACTTGGTTTCCTAAAATCAAAAAACGTAGTCTAACTGCTATACTTTCGAATTATCTCTTCGTGAACCAAACCGTTTGTTACAATTAGGCCATTTTCGTGGTTTAGCTTTTCTGTATTGTATAGTACTGGATTGCCAGACATGTCAGTGATTTTTCCACCAGATTCTGTAATGAGACAATGCGAAGCACATGTGTCCCATTGTTTTATCTTGTTTGATGTAGTAAGATACAAGTCTGCCAGTCCCTGACAAATCTCTGCTACTTTGAGTGAGCTACCTCTACTCTCAAAGCTTGCAACGCCAAGTTTTCTGAAAAATTCTTTTTCTTGTTCTGTTAGGTGAAATCTGCTTCCTACTGCCTTGCA
>CAYYBJ010000107.1:0-2817 GCA_964470325.1 uncultured Candidatus Nitrosotenuis sp.
GTGGAAAAGCTACTTTTTTAGAGTAATCTCTAGAACTTCGCCCACTTGGGGTCTTCCAAGTCGCTCGTATCGCACCTTTGGCATCGTAATGGATATGGTGGTCTGATCATATGTCTTGATTTTGACTGTTGGCTGTGCACCCAAGATTGCCTCAAGCAACGGCTGGACCTGCTCTTTTAGCTCGGGGTCTAGCTTTTTTGCAACGGAATCCAAAATCATCTGTTTTTGCGAGATTGGCTCCGTCTGGACATCCTCTGCTAATGATATCTGGACTATGCTGCCATTGTCTACTATTTGGTGTATTCTATATTTTGTAATGTCTGTCAATGTCTATTCCATTTGATATTGGGATTTAATCCATTCTGGCTTAGCCTATTGCCTTTTTGATAAGTGAGGCCTTTTCTTTTATCATGTTGTTGAATTCCTGCATGTCGTCCAACTCGACTGGCCTTTTCTCATTTTCATATGCCCTAAGAAATGCGGAATAGATGCATCCTGTTATGATTCCAAATGTGGCGTCCTCTACTGATTTTATCTCTGTAGAATAATTCTGTATTATTTGTCTGAATGATTGGGCTTCGCTTATGTAATAGTCGATTTGACTGTTCAGAAAATCTCGGGTGTATTTTGTTAGCGCCACTCTGTGGTTTCTGGTTTGATGATTTATTAACATTGACGGCAAAATCAGCATCACATGTGGAAGCTAGATTTGGATTCTGATTTTTTTAGAATCTTGGACAAGAATCGCCAAATTGCGGGATATTTTTGGCCGGACTATGGGCAAATACTGCCTGAAAACAAGTACGACGAGATTGTAGAGAAAATGCACAAAAGTCGCGACACAATTCCAGGTGGGTTTGTTACCGTTCCAATGGTAAAGTTTGGCATATTTGATAACAATCAGGAAATGGACGTTTTGCAGCTCTCAAGCAAAATAGAAGACATCCATGCAAGGCTTGATGTTTGGAAAGAATTCCTACTTGAAAAACAGATGCAGCACTCTATTCAAATGTCACACACTGATAATGACATGCTCAGTCTCAGCTTTCCGGTGAGATTTTCTCAGGCAATACCCCTTGAGAAAGAAAGACTCCTTGATGCGCTGTCGCCAACGCTGGACTTGCTTTCGCAAAAAGGACTACTCTAGTTTTGGCCTGCATTATTTTTTGCTTCATTATACAAGGCTAGGCCTGCAATTTCGTTTTCAAACGACTCTTGAAGCAAGGCGTCTGAGCGTATTTTGTGTGATGTGTCGTTGGTTGCAATCCATTCTACTAGGTATTGATCGCTTTCCAACTGTTTTTGCGTAGATGTTTGAAATAGTTTTACTGATTTTGCAAATGACTCTGGAGGGGAAAGTAGGTCATAAGACTTGATTATTTCCTGCATTTTTGTTGCATGTGTTTTTCCAAACTTTACAAATTCCTCTTTTGATATTGAGCCTTCCTCTAGCATTGTTTTTTTGGAATAAAATTCCGATTGGGTTTGCTTTAGCTCATTCTGTATTATCTGGAGTCCATCGCCAAAAATTTTGCCGCGGTTTTTTGCCTGGTCTGCTGAATATGCAAACAAGACTGCCAGTACTATGATTATTGCTCCGGCAATAGCGGCAATGTATGTGGCCGTTGTCTTCAAATTATTTGATATGGATTTTGATGAGCGATATTAATTGTTGGTCAAGTAAATCCTACCCAAGTATTATTAATCATAAAAAACAAAACATAACGTCGTGCGATATTTGATCTTGCTTGCACTCGTAGGGATATTTGCCCTAGTCGTCCAAGAATCCTATGCAGATTCTGACTTTACACTGGATGCAACAGGATTTAGCAAGATAAACGGCAAAGTTGAGCCGGCATCTTTGCATCTGTCATTAGTGATTTCTGATTCTGGCATGCCTGTTTTTAGAAATGGCCAAATTTCATTAGGCAATGATCCATATTCAATTGATAGTGCAGGTATTGTTCTTTCTAATAATAAAAGACTGATTCGATTAAATGCAGAAACTGAGAATTATTCCATTTCAGCATCTGGCAGGATTGTCCTGTCTGCTGGAGATAACATCGTTTACCAACTCAATGGCAAGACTTCGGACGGTAGCACCTTTTCAGTTTTTGCTAGACTCAAGCCGTCACCTACAATCCCTGTCATATCTGAGCCGCAACCTGCGGAAAAAGACGAGATCTTGCTGCTAGTCAAACACACTGAACGAGTACAATGGAAGTCCCCGTACGAATTCACGGTTCGAACGCTTGATGCAAAAACAAATCCGTTAGCTGACTTTGCAACCAGTTCGGGATATTTGGACAAAGTAAAGATCTCAGCTATTGTGACAAATCCCTTGGGCAATATAATAAAAACATCAAGTGGGGAGACAAGCAAGTTTGGCTACTTTGATGATTCCGTAATAATTCCAGATAATGCGCGAATCGGCATATACAAGCTGGCTGTCACTGCATCAGGCGAGAACTATCAAAGCACAACTCGTGAATTTACTTTTGTTGTAATTCCATTAAACACAAGTCCCACCTGATCTGTGGAGAAATTCTGAACAATCTTAATATATCAAAAGTCGAGCTCGGTGATCAACAATGAATACCAAATTACTAGCAAGTTTTGCAGTATTTGTGTTACTAGCGGCAGTTGTTAGCATTTCCCTAACCGACTCTGCATTTGCATCTGAAAAGGACGAAATGAAAGCAAAGAAAGACGCAATGAAAGCTGACGTAAAAGCAAAGAAAGACGCAATGAAAGCTGACGTAAAAGCAAAGAAAGACGCAATGAAAGCTGACGTAAAAGCAAAGAAAGACGCAATGA
>CAYYBJ010000108.1:0-2623 GCA_964470325.1 uncultured Candidatus Nitrosotenuis sp.
CCATGGTGAACTTTTTGCTCTTGTGGTTTGCCCGAATCATTACCTCTTCTAGTATGGATGATACTTTGGCAAGCTTACTTTGTCCCAGAATCCGCTGCATTACCTTGGACTTGATAAATGTGTAAATCCCATCCTCTCCACCAGAGTCGATTCCGTCGACTGTCTCTATTTTGCGGTTCTTTGATATTGGGTCTTTTGCCAAAAAATTTGCAAACTGCCTTTTTGTCTCACCTGGGCCAAAAATCACAATGCCATCATTTTCTCTTATAATTGTGCTTAGCGCCTTTGTGACATTCTCAAAAAAAGTCTGGATGTTAAAGTTGGACTTGTATTGCTTTCCGCTAGAGCCGGAATACAAGTTCTGCATTAGCTCCAAATGAGTTCCCTTTAGCTTGCCAATACCGCAGTCTCCCTTGTCAATTGCAATCAAAACAAAACCAAAACTTTCATCCTTGGTTTTGATCAGTCTAAGCTCAATTGGCTGCCATTTCTTCTTTACAACATTAAACGAGTCTCCAATTCTTACCAGAATAGAGTGATGCAGGCCCTTTGATACTGCCTCATTTGTTGACTCTGTTATTGTACCATGAATTCGCAGCTTGTCAAAGACTGCATCTAGTGCTATTTTTTCAACCTCTAGAGCTATTCGGATTTTGATTCGCTCTCCTCTGTCTGGCCTGGAATAATCCTTGTCTTGTTTTATCACTCGTGTAGTATCTGATATTATGGTGTCCTGATTCTTTATTACTCTGCGCAATGTCAGCAGGTCATCTGGCTCTTCTACTAGGAACGACACAGTAGTGTAGTCGACAATTTTTGTAATCATTGAGTATGATATATTGTATGATGATATTATACAGTACTGGTGCTTTCCATGTTCTTCTTTTTGAGATAGTTGTCAACCCATTCTGGCGTGATGACTCCGCCCTCTGCCAAATTGACAAGCGAGTTTGATGATGCCTCACCTGTTACCTTGCCGCCCCTTCTTCTGAGTTGTCTCCATTTTAGAGTAGTGTTGCCGCTCTTTGAATTGTAAATTATGCCCAAGACATCTCGTGCATTTACAAATGTAATATCACGAATTTTCTTGAGTGTTACCTTGTCTGCTGCCTCTACATAGATAGAGCCCAATGACTCCTCTCGCTCTGGGAAGACTTCTGGGTCTTCTAGGTAGCTTCGTGGCATGTAAGAGCTGCATGTGCTAGCTATTATGAATCTCCTGAAGCTTTCTAGAGAGGCTGGAGCATCAATTGTAACCATTTTCTTTAGCACTGGGCTTGCGCCTTATCAAGCTTCTTTTAAAAATCCCTTTTTGATATGGTGTATAGTAGGCGTTGATGACCTTATCCCATTGATTATACAAATGATATAGATCTTGAGTTCTGAGCCTGCACTTTAGCTAAAAGATTTAATCCAAAATTTATTTCCAAAATTCATGAAGTCACTAACTGAATACTTGACATTTAATACAAAAAAGCGACTAGAGTTTGTCCATATTACACCACAAATACGACAGCTGGTCAAAAAAAGCGGAATCAAAGAAGGCCTATGTCTTGTCAATGCAATGCATATTTCTGCCAGCGTTTTCATAAATGACAACGAGTCGGGCTTGCACAAAGATTATGCCAAGTGGCTAGAAAAACTTGCACCGCACGAACCAATCAACCAATACCAACACAACGACACAGGAGAAGACAATGCAGATGCACACCTAAAGCGACAAATCATGGGGCGCGAAGTTGTAATTGCAATTACACACGGTGAGCTGGACTTTGGACCATGGGAGCAGATATTCTACGGAGAGTTTGATGGAATGCGGCCAAAACGAGTCCTAGTCAAAATTATCGGAGAATGATTACCCGAAATCTGCGTCTCGCTTTTGACTAGCAGTCTCATTTTTGCGAGAGGCCAGTCGAAATTCATCATCATGGTTTTGCGGACCGTGTGTGCAGTTGACACAACCTGCCTTGAATCCATATTCGTCTTTGACAAATGTCTTGCAGCCGCAAAAGCACGCCATGCTAGAAATTCTATATTCTATGATATAACCTTACGCAGAACAACAGTTTCCTGGAGGTATTGCGTGGCCATGTGGACACTTGCGAGGATGCTTGAGCATCGTACATAACGCATCTGTGAATTGCTTGCTCATATGGTGTTCTATTCCGCAAACCATTTCCTCGTCGATCTCTACTTTTAGGGCGCTATCCATGAGGACCTCAAGCAGTCTGCTGTTTCGCATCATGCTAGAGCCCACTTTTTCTCCTCCTTCCGTCAAGGACACACCTGCCTTGCTATAGTTTACCAAGTTTTGCTCGTTTAGCTTTTTTAGCATCTGCACTACACTTGGCTGTCTGACATTTAGCATCTTGGCAATTGTACTAATTTTGACTGGCTCGTTTCGCTCCTTGATGTGCCATATTGCCTTGAGATACATCTCTACATGTTCTGCCTCGGCAGTTCCAACAAATAATATCTCGTCATTTACCGAGTCCATTATGATACACCCTTTGCATCTTTGAGCAAATATTCAAAGTATTCCCTTGCAAACACGGCCAATCCTGCATGATCTGCCCAAATGGCAACTGCCTCACCTTCTGATGACTCGTTAATTGGCCCAAGC
>CAYYBJ010000109.1:0-2551 GCA_964470325.1 uncultured Candidatus Nitrosotenuis sp.
GTAACTCAACTGGTTCAAGTTGTGTTTTCTGTTATTAAAAGTAAGATAAAACAACAACATCTAAATCCGTTAGCGCGAAAGTTTTTCCAAGTTGAATCTGCCAAGGGGAATGAAGGACTTTGATTCTGCGGAACAATCAAAAATTGAATTTGTTAGACAAAAATTCCTAGAAACATCAAAATCATTTGGATTTAGCTTTATGGCTCCATCCCCACTAGAGCTAGTCTCTGTGATAGAAGCCAAGTCTGGCCCCGCAATTAGAGACGAGATTTATTTTTTCAAAGACAAAGGAGACCGAGAGATCGCACTCCGATTTGATTTTACTGTAGGCCTGACGCGCTATGTAGTTGAGCAAAAATCACTAAAGATGCCTGCCAAGATTTCTGCATTTGGAGGAGTCTGGAGATATGATGAGCCACAAAAAGGAAGATACCGATACTTCCACCAGTGGGATTTGGAAATCTATGGAAAGCCTAGTCTAGAATCTGATGCAGAGATAATCGAGTTTACTTCAAAGTTTTTTTCCAAACTGAATCTCAAAAACATAACGATTGATGTTTCTCACCGAAAGCTGGTAGAGTCTATCGTTGGTAAAATTTTTGGCTCAACAGACCAGCAGACCATAGGAGATATTTTTCGTGCAATTGATAAAATTCAGAAAAAGAAAAAGGACGAAATCATATCTGAATATACACAAAAAGGCTATTCCAAAGAAAAACTAGAAAAAATTCTCGAATTCTCTAAAATTCGAGGCAAGCCAGAAGAAGTCGAGTCTGCCTTTGATGTCTCTGGCATCCAAGCTTGGGCCGAGCTAAAGGATCTATTTTCATCCCTGAAAAATCGAGGCGTAGACAACATTCGCATCAATTTTGGCATAGTTCGCGGCCTCGACTATTATTCAGGAATGGTATTTGAAGCATTTGACAGCTCGTCCAGCTTTGGCGCCCTCGTTGGCGGAGGAAGATACGACAGTCTTCCAAGTGCATTTGGCCGAGAAGACATTGGGGCAACCGGAGTGGCAGGAGGAGTAGAAAGAATAATTCTTTCGCTAGAGGCGCAAGGCCTACAAACAATAACACCTATTATTCCAATCTCTGTTTTGTATGTAAATGACGAAATGGCAAGGCCCGCAATGAGAATTGCATCAAAATTGCGAGAAAAAGGCCTGGCAATAGAAATTGATCTGTTGGGTAGAGCATTCAAAAAACAAATGGAGAATGCATCAAACTCTAAATTCGCAGTAATTGTTGCACCAAAAGAATATTCTCAAAACCAAGTCCTAGTCAAAGACATGTCTAGTGGCAAAGAAACCGTCACGCAAATAGAATCATTGTTTTCTGATAATTCTATATTTACTCTGTGAATGCACGAGTAAGCATCATTATCTCAGGACCGTTAGTCATGTTTCCAACAACTACTGCCTTGTTGTTAGCTAATATGCCGGATGAAATGTAGGGAATTCCGCCGTTTATTGTGGCGGGTTCTAGCTTTACTTTGAGTACATCAGAAATGGATTTGATGTCGTCTTCGTCTGTCTCTGGATGGATTATTCCGCCGATATTGTTTGCACAAACCATTACGCCTGCCTGGTGATATCCGGCTACTTTTTTCTGAATTACCTCGATTCCAAGAGTATCTTTAATTGTCTTTACCGCCTCGCTTGGAATCTTGGGCGATACTACTCCGCCACTATCATTTACTGCAATCAGATTTCCCAATGCATTGTGCTTTGTATCCAATATTCCGACATTGAGCTTGCTTGTCTTTTTTAGGTGGTCTATTTCCCACTGTGAGCAAAGACTAGGCAAGAGCATGCCTGTGTTGTTTATGACCATCATTGTACCCAAGACTCGAGTATTTGCGACTGAAGCAAAGGCGTATTCTACTTTCAGATAAGACGCAAGGGTCTTTGCCTTGGTGTCGGCAAATCCATTTGGCACAAAGACAAAATCATCGTTTGTCTTTGTGTAAATGCCGATGTTTGGGCCACGATACACATCATATTTGTAAATATCCAACTATCAATTTTGCAAACAAAAAGATATGAACGTAAAGGTGCGATCAAGACTCAAACGCTGTTATATTGCGATAATATTTTGCAAAACCCAAGTTTAGTTTCCACTAATTTTGTTTAGATTTAAATAACATTTCATCAGAGCAGTCCTATGCCAATAGATGAGCATTTCCCACAAGGACTACAGCCACTTGGAAAAATTTTCCACTCTGATGGAGAACACTTTCACTTTAGATGGGGTCCAGGAAGAAGCGATGCTGAATGTTTCTCAAACCATGAAGTAATCGCAGCTTACGAAGCCCGTGGTGAAACCCAAGTTCCATTAGGTGTCAGTGGCACAATGGTTGCAGTCGATTGGGATTCTTGTGTAGCAGATGGTGCATGCATCGAAGCTTGCCCAGTACAAGTTTTCCAATGGTACAGAACTGAGATGGACATTCCAGCAAAAGATGTTGTTGGAAAGACATTCGCAGGTACCGGTTCTTCAGTAAAAGAAGAGCGAAAGGACTACACCGACAAGGCAGATCCAATCAGAGA
>CAYYBJ010000110.1:0-2506 GCA_964470325.1 uncultured Candidatus Nitrosotenuis sp.
TAAAGACTCCATACCAAGCAAGACAAGCAATTGTACACGGCCATATCACAATTGGCGATAGAACAATCACAGTTCCATCATATGTAGTTACAGTAAAAGAGGAAAACAGCATCCAGTTATCACCAAAATTCAAGGTCCAGTCCCCAGCACCAGCAGCCGAGCCTGAAGTGCAAGAAGAAACACCTGCAGAACAATCCTAAGACAAGCTTATCTCTAAATACTGTCTTTGCTAAGCTAGTACAGAAAATGTGTTCTATTATAGGCTATTATGGCGACTTGCCTGCAGCGCCAATTTTGGTAAAAGGGTTAAAGCGAATGGAATATCGCGGATACGACAGTGTGGGTGTTGCCACAAAATCCGACAATGATATTGTGGTCAAAAAGGGAGTAGGCAAAGTAGAGACAGTAAACAATGCATTACATCTTGATAATCTGCCAGGCCATGTAGGCATCGGCCATACCAGATGGGCAACACATGGAAACGTAACTGATGTTAATGCACACCCACATCCTAGCAGCTCCGGCAAGATTGCTATAGTTCACAATGGAATAATAGAAAACTATGAGGAGCTAAAGGCAGATTTGGAAAAGCGAGGATACAAGTTCCAAAGCCAGACAGACAGCGAAGTGATTGCAAATCTTTTGCAGTTCAACTATGACCAAACTCATGACATCAAGCAGTCCATGATAAAGACAACATCAAAGCTAAAGGGCCACTATGCGTTTGTTGCAATGTTTGAGAACGGAATTTTATCTGCAGCTAGATACCACGAACCATTAATCATCGGAATTGGCAAAAAGGGATTCTTCCTCTCTAGCGACGTCTTAGGATTTATTGAAAAAACAGACGATGCCATTTATCTAGATAATGGTGAATTAGTAATACTAGATAGAATTGGAATCCAGATTTATGATTTTGACGGAAATGCAGTAAAGCACCAAGTAACCAAGGTATCAAAGGAATTCGCAGATGCATACAAGGGCGACTATGCGCACTTTACACTAAAGGAGATCTCAGAGCAACCAGAGACAATAGTAAATGCTGGTGAGAAGTCAGCTGATGCAATCAACACTGCAACTGAATTCATCAGGCACGCACGAAGTATCTACGTTACTGGAAGCGGCACTAGCTACAATGCAGCCCTAGTTGCAAAGCACCTGTGGCAAAAATACGCCAAAATCAAAGTAGAGCCAATCATATCTAGTGAGCTATCATTTACGCCAGAGACAGTAGAGCCAAACTCTATTCTCATTGCAATATCACAAAGTGGTGAGAGTGCCGATGTGCTAGAGGCAGTAAAAATTGCCAAAAAGGCAAACGCCAAGATCCTATCCATAGTGAATATTCTGACATCATCTTTGGCGCAGGAATCTGCTGTTGTCATAGGAATGGGTTGCGGCCCAGAAATTGGAGTTGCTGCTACGAAGAGCTTTACTGCACAACTAAGTATCATTTACAAAATTGCCAAAAAGCTATGCGATGGATGCATCAATATTGATGCTGAAAAAATCTCATCATCGATTGGCAAAGTCTTGGTTGATCACACAAAGATCAAAGAGATTGCAAAAGAGCTCAAAGATGTCCAAGACATTTACATTTTGGGCAGAGCAGTTCACTATCCAATTGCAACAGAATCTGCACTAAAGCTAAAAGAACTATCATACATTCATGCTGAAGGGATTCCAGGTGGCGAGCTAAAGCACGGACCGCTTGCACTAATGGACTCTAGTGTTTATGTGATTATCATAAATCCAAACGACTTTACCTATAACGACACCCTGACTAGCGCTCGAGAGATAAAGGTTAGAGGGGCAAAAATCATTGGAATCTCTGACAAGCCAAGTGATGTGTATGATCACTGGATACAAATCCCAACAATTGACGATGCTTTGTATCCGCTAATTGAAATAATTCCAATCCAGTTGTTGTCATATTATAGTGCCATAGAAAAGAACACAGACCCAGACTATCCGCGAAATCTGGCAAAATCTGTTACCGTGAAATAGTATCCAGGTATTGTTTTTCTGTTAACTCTAATAGTCGCTGTGAATCAATTCCTATCTTTAACATAGCAGCAAGCGATGCTCCTCCTGCGCCAACTCCTTCCTTTACAAAGCCATTTGCAAATGCTCTTAGTCCTTCGATTTTAGAGTCACCCAATGCCAATCGAACAGAAAAAACAGGAATCTCGTCTATTTGCGATACCATTTGTACTAGATTTGCTGATTTGTCGTCTGTGACATAGGACGTGGTGGCAAGTGCCACATTGTCACGGTTGTAGCCAGTTATTCTGCTAAATGCCAAGACTGCGGCCATCTGGGTACCACCAGCCAGGATTACCTTTGTCGGATATGATGCAGTGCTGAGAATTCCTGCAACGGTAGGTATCATTGGATCACCGCCATTTGCTACAACATCAAACTGGTTTTTTGATTCAGTTCTTTTTGCAACATCAGCAGCTATTTTTTGTTTTATAGATAATGGATTTTCCTGCATGCTACTGCT
>CAYYBJ010000111.1:0-2494 GCA_964470325.1 uncultured Candidatus Nitrosotenuis sp.
AATGAAAAAGTGAGGAATGCGGGAAGTGGGATTTGAACCCACGAAATCCTAAGATACTAGCCCCTCAAGCTAGCGCCGTTGGCCAGGCTTGGCGACTCCCGCAGCAAAATTCCATGGATGGTTTTTATAACCTTACTTGATTTTTGTCGTTGTGTTAATCCCAGTCAGATGTTTCACTTGTGGAAATCTAATTGCTGATAAATACGATGATTATCAAAACAGAATCAAAGCTGGAGAAGAGCCAGTCAAAGTTTTAGATTCACTTGGTTTGAAAAGATATTGCTGTAGAAGAATGATGCTCACAACAGTAGAAACAATGCAACAAATCATTCCATTCTACGAAGCAATCCAAAGACGTTACTTGGAAGTTCAATCTGAGTTAGAGTAGCTTGCCAAAGATTACATCGGTAAGAGGCAGACTAGTTTACAACAGCCGTGGTAGCAAGACAATCGAAATAGACATCATATCAGATAAAAAATACCTAGGCCGAGCCTGCGCACCGTCTGGTGCAAGCGTTGGAAAATATGAAGCTCAAAGCTTTGTAGACAACAAGCCGGAAAAAAGCCTCCAAATACTAAACAAAAATCTCAAAAAGTTTGTTGGCCTAGACTCGGACGACCTAAAGTCAATCCAACAAGAGATAAGAAAAATAGATTCTACCAGTAACTATTCCAAGATTGGGGGAGCAGTAGCATATGCGCTTACCATAGCATCAATTGACTCTGCCGCAAAGGCAAGAGATGAGCCATTTTTCAAAGTTATTTCCCAGACCAAAAAGTGGAGATTCCCATTTCCTCTAGGAAATATTCTAGGGGGTGGAGCCCATGCAGGACCTGGAACCCCAGACATTCAAGAGATTTTGATTTGTTCCATTGGCGCAAAAACCCCAAGAGAATCAATAGAGATGAATCTAGCAGTGCACAAGGAGCTTGGCAAGACCCTACAAAAAGACAACCCTCGTTTTACTAATGGAAGGGGCGATGAAGGAGGATGGGCACCAGAAATGGACAATGAAAGAGCTCTAGAGATTTCTGCCCGGGCAATTGAAAATCTAGGATATACCCTAGGCAAGGAAGTTGCACTAGGTGTTGACTTTGCATCATCCACACAATGGGATGAGAAAAAGAAAAAGTATTTCTACGACAGGGCTGGCTTTGAGAACACTCCAGAAGAGCAAATCGACTTTGCCTCAGAAATAATAAAAAAATACAAGCTAATTTACGCAGAAGATGCGGTACATGAAGAAGCATTTGACGACATGGCAGTTCTGGCCAAAAAATTCCCAAAGACACTTGTTACAGGAGACGACCTCACAGTCACAAATCCCAAAATTCTACAAAAGGCAGTAAAGAAAAAGTCATGCACGGGTGTGATTCTCAAGGTAAATCAGGCAGGCAGTCTCTATGATGCACTAGAATTTGCACAGATTGCATCCAAGAACAAAATCGGAATCATAACGTCGCACAGATCAGGCGAATCTACAGATTACCAAATATCCCACATTGGAGTTGCAACCGGTTCCAAAATGCTAAAGGTCGGCGTAGTTGGTGGTGAAAGAGTATCAAAACTAAACGAATTGATTCGTCTCTCAGAGCATGGTTTAATATCGGGTATGGCAGAGGTTTAAAATCGTAAAATGAGCCAGCAGACAGAACCACAAGACATCAAGAAAAAGATCCTATCCACAGGTATACGAGTAGGAACTACTGTCAAGACAACCTTCATGCAGCCATTTATCACAAAGGCAAGCCCAGAAGGACTCTACATGATTGACCTGGACCAAACACTGGCAAGAATCAAGACTGCTGCTAAGTTCATCAACAGAATTGAACCATCGCAAATCCTAGTCTGCTCTGGACGAGAATATGCAAGCACGCCAATTGAGAAATTCTGCGAAATCACTGGCGCTCGAAAAATGCTAAGCAGATTCATGCCAGGAACCCTGACCAACCCATCATTACCATATTATACTGAACCAAAACTAGTAATCATTTCTGATCCTCAAGTTGACTCGCAGGCAATCACAGAGGCAACAAATGCAGGAATCCCAGTCATTGGAGTATCAAATACTGATAACGTTACATCAAAGATTGATGTAGTGATTCCAGCAAACAACAGAGGAAGAAAGTCACTTGCCACGGTCTTTTGGCTATTGGCAAGAGAGATACTGATCCAAAAGGGAAAGCTGGGCGAAAACGACCCAATGAAATACGAAATCGACGATTTCGAAACAAAAATTTCTGAAGAGGAACTAGAATAGATGCGAATTAGAACACCAGCTGTTGCTGGCATGTTCTATCCAAAAGAAAAATCAAAACTCGAGCAATCAATCATTCATTCCATATCAAATCAGTACGGAGTAGGCAAGCTAGGCCAAGACACTAAAAAGATCTATGGCGCAATTTGTCCCCATGCTGGTTACATGTATTCAGGACCAATAGCAACACATTCCTTTGATAGAATAGCAAGCCAAGACTTTGAGCTGGCAGTCAT
>CAYYBJ010000112.1:0-2494 GCA_964470325.1 uncultured Candidatus Nitrosotenuis sp.
TGTGCTTTTACTGCAAGTTCGGCTCTGGCGGACACGGAAAGAAAAGCGAGCTTCCACCAATACAATGAGAATTTTAGACTATACAGGCCCGACCATTATCTTTGGTTTGTTTGGCGTGTCATGATGGCATCGTTTGCCGCAGACAGGACATGTCTTTCTGTCCAAAAATATGCACTGACAAATGTGAGATTTCAGATAGCTCTCAGCAGACTTTGTGTGTTCTCCTGAGCCGTTACAAAACGGGCACTGTGTTCCAAGCAATTCAATTGTTCCCTTGCCGTTGCAGACGGGGCATTTTTGCTCACTCAATTTGATTGAATCTCATGACGCTGATTAAAATGCCTTTGTTGGCGCCGGCCAAGCTTTATACAACATTTGCATAATCTCAACAGCGATGCCAATCGAAGATGTACCAGAGTTAATATCAGCGCTGGAAAAAGCAGGTGAGCTCAAACGAGTAAAGACGCAGGTCGACTCTGATCTAGAGATAGCAGAAATCCTAAGACGAGTAATGTACGAGAACGGACCTGCCATTCTATTTGAGAATGTCAAGGGATTTGAGATGCCCGTTTTGGCAAATGCGTTTGGCTCTATAAAGAGACTGCAGATTGGCCTAGAAATGGATGACTTTACCGAGATTGGCCAAAGAATTGTAGATATGACAAAGATGGAAGTGCCATCCGGATTTTTGAACAAGATGAAAAAGCTTCCCGAGTTATCAAAGATGGGCGAAGTCTTTCCCAAGTTGGAAAAGTCTGGCCCAGTAACCGAAGTAATTGAAGAGTCTCCATCATTTAGCAAGATTCCAATTTTAAAGACCTGGTACAAGGATGCAGGTAGATTCATCACATTGGGTCTGATTGCAACAAAGCATCCAGAGACTGGCGTGCGAAACCTTGGCGTATACCGGATGCAAATCATCGATGATACTCATGCGCTAATGCACTGGCAAAAACACAAGCGGGGTGCACACCATGGAGACATTTCCAAAGAACGAGGAGAGAAAATCCCAGCTGCAATCATTATCGGTGCAGAGCCAGCTACAGTGTTTTCAGCAATTGCTCCAGTGCCAGAAGGATTAGATAAGTATCTCTTTGCAGGAATAACGCGACAAAAGGGAATCAAGATTGTAAAGTGCAAGACGCAGGATCTAGAAGTTCCGGCAAATGCAGAAATCGTACTGGAGGGTTATGTTGATCCATCAGACATTAGAGACGAGGGACCGTTTGGTGATCACATTGGTTACTATACACCGGTGGAACCATACCCGACATTTACCCTAACTGGCATAATGCGAAGACAAAGGCCGGTCTATCTTACTACTATAGTTGGCAAGCCAATTTTAGAAGACGCCTATATTGGAAAGGTAATTGAAAGATCGTTTCTACCATTAATTCGTATGTTCCATCCTGAAGTAGTAGACTTTGTAATGCCGGCAGCCGGTTGGTTCCAGGGAATGGCAATAATTTCAATCAAAAAACGCTATCCAGGCCAGGCAAAAAAAGTCATGATGGGATTGTGGGGTACAGGCCAGCTGGCACTAACAAAAATGTTCATCGTAGTAGATGAGGACATTAACGTACATGACTTCAACGATGTAATCTGGGCAATCACCACACGAGCAGATGCCGCACGCGACTGTGTAATCATCAACAACACCCCAACTGACACACTAGACCCCGCATCGCCTCTGGTTAACTTTGGCTCCAAGCTTGGAATTGATGCAACACAAAAGACCAGAGAAGAAGGATTTACGCGAGAAATCCAGGAAAAGGTTGCAGTCGATGATGCAACTAAGAACCTAGTTGATTCCAAGTGGCCTAGCTATGGCCTTTGAGATATTTTTTGTTCTGTGTCACATAATACGAAACAAACCATTTTAGAAAATGAGCCTCGTCTAGCTGTGTTTGCCCCTTTTCAAGCGCATCATAGTATTTTTGCCTATCAGAGAATTTGATGTTAAGTAATGGATAGTTGTGTTGATGCAAGACGTGATTCATTATGAGACGCGATATTCTGCCGTTGCCATCACCAAATGGATGAATTGATACGAATCTAAAATGAGCCAATGCTGCTTGCTCTACAGGGTTTTCAGATTTTTCTGTACGATACCACGAGAAAAACTGCTTTAGTAACGCGGGAACAAATTTCTGATGAGGAAAAACAGACTTACTTCCGGCAACATACACTCTCTCGGTCCTAATTTGACCTGCAAATTCTGGCTTTGTCTGAGAAAATATGTCGTTGTGCATTTTCAACATGTCTTTTAGTGAAAGTGTTTTTGCATCAAGCATTTTCAAAAATACATCATGGTGATTGCTTGCCTCTATCATGTCATGTTTTGGCTTGTTACGAGGAGTCAGATGGAACCGCAAAAGATTGTGCGTTTCCTTTCTTGTTAGTGTCGAGCCCTCAATTTTGTTGGTATCGTGTGTAAAATCAAATGAAAACACCTCTAGCTGATTTTGTTTTTCCGGCTTTGTCATGTCTTTGG
>CAYYBJ010000113.1:0-2412 GCA_964470325.1 uncultured Candidatus Nitrosotenuis sp.
CTTCCATTGTATCTTCCATGGCGTCTTCTGTGTCTTCCATAGATTCTTCTTCTGTTGTTTCTTCAACTGTTTCTTCTTCGGTTGATTCCTCAGCTGGTGCCTCTTGGGCCAAAACAGATGGCGCAAATCCAAACATCGTGGACGCAACCACACCTAATAACAAAAGCAGTGCCAGAGTCTGCATTGATTAATCTGATTTGACTTTGCATTTAACCTTTTTTATAATCATAGAATAAGTGCAGACCCCACAGAGAAATTAACATGAAGATGGATTCTGAAACCTTTGGAATAGAAAAGGGACACGGTCAAGAGACAATTGACTGGCTAAATGAGGAAGCAAAAAAAGACAGCCTCAAGTTCGAGGCAAGGCTGTACGGCGAAGAAATTGAAACTCAGAACTTTGGAACATTTGAGATGTTTTCATGGATAGGTGATGTGCAAATAGCAAGAAAGCTAGTCATCAAGGCAAGCAAGAGATTCAAAATCAAAGTAATCGAGGGTGGCTACAGAACCAAAGACAAAATCTTCAAAATGTCAAAGCAGGACTATGGAGTAGTAAGAAAAGGAGACAAGGTAATTGGCCACCTGGCATTTACTGCGCCAAGGTTGGGCGGAAAATGGAAAGTAGCCGAAGAAGAGCTTCGCTAAGGCACAAATAATCAGGTTTTGCAATTTTCATCATGCGAGTAGGAATTGTCGGCACTGGTCTTTTGGGCAGTGCAGTCGGCCTGAATCTAATAAAGAAAGGCCACACCCTAACAGCCTACAACAGAACAAGATCCAAGACCAAAGAACTAGAAGAAAATGGCGCCATAATAGTCGACTCGCCAAAAAAAGTATCAGAAAGTTCCGATGTCGTATTTAGCATAGTAAAGAACGCAGATGCCGTAAGAAAGGTTGCATTTGGCGATGAGTGCATTGCGTGCGGCAAACACGACGGGCTGATTGTGTGCGATATGAGTACAATAAATCCAATTTCGTCAAAAGAAATCGCCCAAGAATTTGCAAATAGAGGAATTCCATTTTGCGACACGCCAGTAATGGGCGGACCAAATGTTGCAATCACAGGAGACCTAGTAATGATGGTAGGTGGAGAAAGGGCTACGTTTGAGAAATGCAAGAAATTATTTGATGATATTGCAAACAAGGTATTTTATTTGGGGCAAAACGGCACTGCGCACGCTGTCAAGCTTGCAATGAATCTGCAAATAGCAATGTTAGCCCTGGCAATCTCTGAGGGAATTACGCTTGCGCGAGGCGCAAAAATAGAGCCGGAGGTGTTTTTGCAGATTCTCAACTCGACTTATTTCAAGACAGGAATGAGTGAAACCAAGGCATACAAGATGCTCAAGTCAGATTACAATCCGACATTTACGCTGTCTAATCTCAAAAAAGACCTAGACACCATCAATGAGGCCGCAAAGGCATACGGGGTGACATTGCCCATGGCAACAAAGGCAAACCAAGTGTACGAGGATGCCCAAAATCAAGGCTTTGGCGATTTGGATTATACTGCCATTTTAGAATATTTGGCAAAATCAAAGTAGAGGATCGGATTTTTTCTTTAGGTATATTCTATAGACTGCGCCAGATATGACAAAGATTGCACCAGTTATTGCGGACCACATAACAAACGCGACTGGTTGTAGTTCTGCCATGGTATCACATTCCACACAATAAATAAATAGATTTGAGGCTGAGCAGCTTACATGCCAGAGATAATCTGCAAAGACTGTGGTGCAAAAATGTTCCACGAAAACGAGGATACCGTCAAAATAGAAGAGGCAATCCACAAAAAATTCTGCAGAAAAAAGATGGGCGCAACGCACAGCTACATGCATCGTGATGATGCGCACATGAGCACATTTGATGAAGAGCGGGCAGCTGACCAAAAGGGCAAGCAGCTAGTAAAGTAATTGGAAATCTTTGATTCCGCAATAATCGAGTTTAATCTAGGCAATTTCAAAAAAGCACTAGTACTATTTGATCTAGTCCTAGAATCAGAGCCGTCTCACATCACGGCATTAATCAAAAAGGGCAACATTTTAGGCAAGTTTGCAAGATATCATGAAGCCATCATATGCTATGATATTGTATTAGGACTAGAGCCAAAAAATCCACTTGCCCTCATAAACAAGGGCCTGGCTCTCCATTATTTGCAAAAATATTCCGAGGCAATTGCATACTATGACATGATACTGCAGGAAAAACCAAACAATGCGCTGACGTTATACAACAAGGCATCAAGCCTGGTCCAAAACAACCAAACCACGGAAGGCCTAGAGATTCTAAAAAAAGCAATTGAGCTGGACTATACCTGCAAATACAAGGCAAGATCAGACATTGATTTTGAGTCCATACAAAAAACCCCGGAATTCAAAAGACTGGTTTTGTAAAGACATAATATTTGTG
>CAYYBJ010000114.1:0-2389 GCA_964470325.1 uncultured Candidatus Nitrosotenuis sp.
GATCACCATTGAATGTTTTGATATGATTTTGTATTTATGGTTAAATTAACACAAGCAAAATAGAATATAGTAATTTTGACATTACCGGCTCCTAATTTTTTTTAGAGTTTCTGCATTTGGACAAATTTTTTGTATAATTGGTCCCTTTTTTCTAATTCCAATTGAATAATGGATTCCGGCAAGTTGTGCTTTTTACTCTGCTTTGCCAGAAAATCAATTGTAATATCACAATCACGAATTGAGCCCAGTATGTCCTGCATTTCTTTTATCTTGTTGATGAGGTTTGACGAGTCCTCATGATTTGTTAGCTCCAGCAAATATCGGAGTTTTTTGCAGTCCTTTCTTAGCTCGTGCAGCTGTTTGATTTTTTTATTATTATTTATCACAATTGGAATAGAATTTTCAATTTCGTTGATCAGCTGCAGGGTAATTTTTTTGAACTTGTTTTCTAGTTTTTCTTGTGGAATTTTGTCTTGATCTATTTTCATTGTATTTGCCTCAAATGCAGCTCTTGCCTTTTTTTGCGCAGATTTTAGGAGTTTTTGTTTTTCAGCATTAATTTTTTTCATTATTGATATGATGTTTTCTGATGAGTGCGGTTCTAGTTTTTGCCGTATTATGTCAAAGTCACGTATATCACTATTAATTTTGAAGAATTCTTTGCGCAGCAAGACGAATTTGGCTGCTTTTTGGCTCTTGAATTTCTTTGGAAGAACCTTCCATGCCGCATCCAATCTTCGAATGGAGGTCCTGACGTCATGGACATTTTCCTCGTTTGGATCTTCAAGATATTTTTCAAGTCTCTCATTTGATTTTATTATGAGCTTTTCAAATTTTTCAAAATAATGCTGTGTGGTAAAGTTGTACATGATTATTTTCTCGATTTGAGTGCAACATCAATTCGTTTTTTGAGGTCCACATTTACGTCCTCTACACTCTTGTCTCCATCAATTGCCACCAGCCCATATGTTTTCTGCATTGCTTGGAATTCTTTTGCTATCTTTTGCTGATACAAAATGAATGACTCAAACATATCATCTGAGATGCCCATGTCTGCACCAGATTCGTAATAGTCAAGTGAAGAGTTTTTCTCAAAGACCCGATGGACTAGTGTGTATGGATCTACTCTGAGATAGTATATCAGGTCTGGGATCAAGGCAAATCCATACAAATCATGAGACCATTTCCTAGATAGTCCACGAACCGTATTTCTTGCCATTAATGTGAATATGTAGCGGTCTGCAAGAACAATATAACCTGCTTGTAGAGAGGGTATAATTTTTTGTTCTAGCTGATCCGCAAAGTCTGCTGCATAGAATAGCGCCATTGTTTTTTTGCCTAGGGATGCATTTCTTTTTGCCTCCAGGATTCCCTCGCCTACCAGTTCGGATCTCTTGAGGCCAGTATTTAGTACGGCATGGCCATCTGCTTCAAGTTTCGTAGTCAGTAGTGAGATCTGTGAGCTTCTGCCTGATGAGTCTGGTCCCTCAATTACAATAAGCTTGCCTTTGTGCTCAACGTCATGCAGATATGGAATTCCTTTTCCATACCATCTAATAGGATTATTTTCTTTTCTCATTGTTCCTCATCGATATGGTTTGTTTTTGAGGTCTTTTTGGGAGCAGTGCTGTGACCTTTTCTCTCATCATGTTTTGTTGTTCTTCTATGCCCAAGGTAGCATCAATAATTGTAAATCCTTCTGGCTTGACCATTGACTCGTATTGCTCAATGATTTTTCCCTGGAATATTCTGTAGCTGTCATATGGATCCTTGCTTAGGTTCATGTCCATTCCTGCTTCGTAATATTTCAGCTGGGGTCTTCCAGAAAGAATTCTTTCTATTGCAATATCTATTGGAGTTCTAAAATAGAATGTAATGTCTGGTTTTATTGCAAAATTGTATATTTTGCGCACCCAATCCGGACTACAACCACGCGTTCCATCTCTTGCATATGCTGTGTAGATGTATCTGTCTGCAAGAACAAAGTATCCTGCACGCAAAAGAGGAAAGATGTTTCTCTCATATCTATCCGCAAAGTCGGTGGCATGCAGTAGACTAAACGTAGTAGGAGTAAGTTTTGCCTTCTTTTTTCCCTTTGATGTCACTTCTTTTACAATTGCTGAGGAATTCCATTCTGTGAGAAATACATGATGGCCGTTGTATCTGAGCCATTTCTCCAAGAGCCGTATCTGTGTAGATTTGCCAGAACCATCTATTCCCTCAACCACAATGAGCTTGCCTGGAATTGGAAGTCTCTTGTATTTTGATTGCAAAGATACCATAATTAAGACACAAACGATAGACTTGGCTGTTATCTATATTTTATCTATAGATCTTACATAATTTACTAGACTTCTATGGATTGCGATGTATGGTATTTGGAATTATA
>CAYYBJ010000115.1:0-2286 GCA_964470325.1 uncultured Candidatus Nitrosotenuis sp.
TTAGAAATTGACGGCCACAGAATAGAGCAGCTAGATTCTGCAATCAAAAAAGCGACTCAGACCAAGGGCGCACCAAGTATCATAATTGCAAGAACCATCAAAGGAAAGGGAGTTGAACACATGGAGGATAATCCAAAGTGGCACGGCCAGGCTCCAAAAAAGGAATTTGTGCCAATAATTAACTTGGAACTTGATTCCCAGTCCATGATTGCACCATCCATCATTGCTGGAGATATGACAAATCTCGAAAACGAAGTAAAGCGCTGTGTCAATGGAAGAGCTGATTATATTCATCTAGATGTAATGGACGGACAGTTTGTTCCAAACAAGACATTTGATCATAACAAAATTCGTGATCTTCGACCATTGACTGTCATCCCATTTGATACTCATCTTATGATAAACGAACCAGTAAAATACGTCAAGGATTACATTGCCGCCGGCTCTGATATCATAACAGTTCATGCCGAAGTATGCGATGCATCAAGCTTTGGACAAATCTATGACACTCTAAAGGCAAGTCAAGTAAGCGTCGGTCTCGCAATAAACCCAGATACCCAAATGCCAGAATGGGCCTTGCCTTTCATATCAAAGCTGGACCAAATAATAGTAATGTCTGTGATTCCAGGCAAGTCTGGCCAAAAATACATCGAGGCAACCCATGAGAAAATGCGTCATCTGAACCAACTTCTAAGTCAGCACAACTTTGATGGATATGTTGAAGCAGACGGTGGCGTCACACTGGATAACATTGGCTCATGCTTTGCAGATGGAGCACGTGCGTTTGTTGGAGGAAGCGCAATAATTGGACAGCAAGACGTCCGAGGAGTGATTAGAGAGTTTAGAAACAAAATTGCATATGCTAGGCGTAAAATGCTAATCCAAAAGGCATTTGATCTTGGAGGAAAGGAATTAGTGGCAAAATGGATTGACTTGCACGTAATTGGCGAGAAAAAGAATCAGCTAAACGCAATAGCACGGGAGCTTGGTTATACATGATTGGCGATATGACCGATATGCGCACAGCATACGGCAAGACTCTGGTGGAGATTGGCGAACAAAATCCTGACGTGGTGGTCTTGGGTGCAGACACTACAGATTCTCTGAAAACGTCTGACTTTGGCAAAAAATTCCCAAACCGATTCTTTAATGTTGGAATAGCAGAGGCAAATCTGGTATCTGTTTCTGCAGGCCTTGCACTCTCTGGCAAAATTCCATTTGCAAGCACATATGCAATATTTCTGCCAGGAAGGTGCGTCGACCAAATCCGAAATGCAATAGCATATCCGTCACCTGGGGACAAAAAGGGCCTAAATGTCAAACTAGTAGTGTCTCACGGAGGAATCTCAGTTGGTGCAGATGGTGGGTCTCATCAGCAAATAGAAGATTTTGCAATAATGCGCTCAATGCCAAACATGACTGTACTGGTGCCAGCAGACACCATAGCAGTATCAAAGCTTACATGGATAATATCACAAAGATATGGCCCTCACTATATGCGGCTGACAAGGTCCAACTCGCCAATAGTACATGAAGACTCGCAGGAATTCCAAGTAGGAAAAGGAATCACAATGAGGGAGGGCTCAGATTGTACCATATCTGCATGTGGTCTTACTGTAAAGATGGCATTGGACGCAGCTGATTCCCTAAAACAAGAAGGAATCTCTTGTAAGGTAATTGACATGTTTTCAATAAAGCCAATTGATTCTGAACTATTGGAAAAGTCTGCGCGAGAGACTGGTTGCATTGTAACCTGTGAAGAGCACAACATCATGGGTGGATTTGGCTCGGCAGTATCCGAAGTAATATCGGAATTATATCCAGTACCAATCAAAAGAATTGGAGTCAATGACAAGTTTGGCGAGTCTGCGCGCGACGCTGAAATTCCGCTGCTTTTAGAAAAGCACGGTATAACATCAATTAATATAGCAAAAGCAGTCAAAGACACACTGGGTAAGAAAAAATGAAAATCTTTCTTGACACTGCCAATTTACAATCAATAAAACAATACAACGACATGGGACTGCTTGATGGAATCACCACCAATCCATCATTACTAGCAAAAGAAGGTGGCAACCCGCAAAATGCAATGGAAGAGATTACCAAAATAATCAAAGGTGATGTCAGTCTTGAGGTTGTGGCAACCGACTATGCCGAAATGATGGAAGAAGGCCACAAGCTCAAAAAATACGGCGCAAATGTTGTAATCAAAGTACCAATGACTGCAGACGGCCTCAAGGCCTGCAAGAGTTTTTCACAAGAAGGCATTCCAGTAAATGTCACACT
>CAYYBJ010000116.1:0-2254 GCA_964470325.1 uncultured Candidatus Nitrosotenuis sp.
AGAGCCAATAATGATTAGAAAACTTCCAATGGAAAATCCCTTGGTCATTAAAAGCGACCGGTCTAATGCTTTCGAGAAATCCTCCAATACTGCAGTTCCCATTACGCGCACCTGTGCCTTGTGTTCTAGGATTTCAAACGATGTTGGTTCCAGCTTGGCCTCTGCTTGTTTTGCTATGGCGTAATACCAGTTTGCTATTGTATCGGGTGTGGAGATTTTGCCAAATGGATAGTAGCCAGTTCGAGTGCGTACAACAGTAGAGCTAAAATGAGTGTCAGATGTGCAGAGTTCCACCAAGGCCATGCCGTTTTTTGCAAAATGATTCACCACATGTTCGCGTACACCATTTTCCATGTTGTTGGAATCAGACCAGCCCAAAAAGAATTTCTTGCCATTAATTTTGATGCACAATACTCCAAGACCACCTGGGCCAAGATCAAGGGATTTTACATCCATGCAGTTGGAATTTGCATAGCCAAACTCCAGCGGATAAGATTCTTTTGTTACTAGAGATTCCAATGTGGCTTTTGCGGCCTTTAGCATGTCTTGCGAGTCGTCCTGGCCGATTTCTTCACCCATTGCATTATGACAATCAACTACTAGGATTCTCTCAAAGTCGCGGTTGCTTGCTAGTTGCTCTATTTCCTTTTTGATATTGCTTGGTACATCTTCCATTCCGTGCGGTGATAGCGACAAGAACAGAATTGCGGTTTTATCAAATAATATTCCTGTGACTCGTGCCTTGTTCACAGTTACAGTTACCGGCTCTGTGCAGTTAGAGCCTTTTTTGAGAACAATATTTGTTGAAAACGTACCAAGATAGTCATTTACCGCATTTTGTGATGGCAGGTTCAGTGCATGGTCAGACACACTATGCATTACCATTGCAGATGAGTTTAATGTTTTGTAGATTCTATAGGTGATGTTGCTTCCGCCAATTGGGTGGTATGGTCCTGGGTGTACTTCGGGTAGAACCATTCTAAAGTCATTATTACGTGATTGGAATCGTATCTGCGATGTTACAATACTGGACTGGCTTGAGCGAGACTCGATGATAGACTCGACTTCGTAATTGTCTTTTCCTCTGGATGCCAAATACGCTTGGATTAACTGGTGCGTGCTTTTGACTTCTGGTCTTCCCGCCCTATCAGTTAGGTACGACCATACAGAGGAGATTGTCAAAAATGTGGCACCTAATCCCATGGTAACTGGGTCGGTAAGTGCTGATATCCACTGGTCTTGCGGAATCAAAATCAGGTACATTGCCATTGGCTGGATAAAGCAAATTGCCCAGGCCTTTCTCATCGATAGTCCTAGTGTGGTAGTAAGCAGCCCTATTCTAAAGCTGGTAAAAATCAGCATTCCTTCTGTGACATATAACAATGATAGATCCGGCTTGCCCAAAATAGTAAATGCGGCTAGGCCCATCAGGACAATTGCAAGCCACGACATGTTTCCAAATAATGACATGTGCAGAGCTTTTGAGTATTCTCTGTTTCGAATTAGTCTGGCATCGATTTTTTGTGTAATTAGTAAAACGCCAATCAGTATTGGTAATTTGTATGCAAGTTCATCCGCCCTATCAAAATACGATGTCAAGATGAAGTATCCAGTAATTGCAGACATGATTGCTGAAAATATCAGAGAGTGATATTTTGATGACGGGGTAAGTAATGTCAGAGAGTATCGTTTGTGTATTTTAGATACATCATCGTATGATTCTGTCATTTTTGATCTATTTTATTAGGAATAGGTCAAGCATCCATGAAACTATAATCAGTCCAACTGGGATTAAAACTACGATTCTTGGATCTAGTCTATATCCCTTGGTTTCATCTTCAAAGAAACGCAATAATCCTGCCGAAGATGCCGGCAATGGTGCGCTTTTCTTTTTGCTACTGCTCATTTAATGATGAAGCTAGGACTTTAAGATAAAAACTTTCTCATTGGAGTAGGTTCTCCTAGAATTTCCACAATGGGCCTAGGTACATAAATCTAATACTTTTATTTCTGTAACTTCTGCATAGTTTCCAAGACGGCATTAACCGATTTTAGTATAGATTGTTGCTTTTCGTGGTCTTTTTCCGCTTCCAATTCCTTTGTAAGTTCATCTAATTTCTTGTTCAATGAATCCAAAATTGGATTTGTTGACTGATCTGTTTTTGGTGTCTCTTCCTTTGGCTTTTCTACAACCTTTGTGTGATCAGGCTCTTTGCCACAACCAATACAAAGAGCATTGCCATCATTCATTATT
>CAYYBJ010000117.1:0-2227 GCA_964470325.1 uncultured Candidatus Nitrosotenuis sp.
AGCACTGGAGGGAAAGCAAATAGCAATTGGAGGCTGGGTTGAGGACATACGCAAGCTTGGCAAAATGTCGTTTTTGACTGTACGTGATGTGACTGGCCTTGCACAAATCATAGTAAAAGACATTGCCTTGCCTGAAGACCTGACGCGCCAGACAGTAGTAATGGTACAGGGAATAGTACAGGCAACCAAGGCGCGTGACTTTGCATACGAGATAAAGGCAGAGGCAATTGACATTTTGACTAGAGCAATTCATCCACTGCCAATTGATCCAATTGGAAGATTAGAGTCAAACATTGACAATAGATTAAATGCACGAGCGCTGGACTTGCGCAACCAGCGAGTAGCTGCCATTTTTAAAATTCGCTCTGCTGTTTTGGCATCACTGCGTAAAACATTCTTGGAGAAAAAATTCATTGAAATTACAACGCCAAAAATAATCGGCAGTGCTAGCGAAGGTGGTGCCAACCTGTTCTCGCTGGAATATTTTGGCAAAAAGGCATACCTTGCACAATCGCCGCAACTATACAAGGAACAGATGACAATAGGCCTTGAGCGAGTCTTTGAGATTGCGTCATTTTATAGAGCAGAAAAATCGCACACTGGTCGCCACCTATCAGAATTTACATCAATTGATCTTGAAGCTGCATTCATGGACTATACCGATGTGATACAAATTTTGGAAGACTTGGTGGTGCAGGCATATCGCGATGTGATTGCCAACTGTCAAAAAGAGCTTGCAATACTGGAGCGAAAACTGGAAGTACCCAAAACTCCATTTGATAGGATAACATATTCCCAGTTAATTGATGAACTAACAAAGAAAGGAGTCGAGCTGAAATGGGGCGATGATCTTTTGGACTCGCATCTGAAGCTAGTTGGCGAATCACACCCAGGCCTGTTCTTTTTGCTTGACTGGCCCATAACACTCAAGCCATTTTACATCCATCCAAAGGACGATGACCCCAAGATTTCACGCTCATTTGACCTGCAGTTTGGTCACTTGGAGTTGTCATCTGGCGGACGCAGACTGCATGACCCTGCCATGCTGAAATCCAGAATTGCAGAACAAGGCCTGGATACTAGTACATTTGAGGACCATCTGCGTGCATTTGACTGGGGAATGCCACCACACTCTGGTTGGGGAATGGGCCTCGACAGGCTAATGACGGTACTAGTCGGCACGGACAATGTCCGCGAAGTGGTATTGTATCCTCGTGACCCAGACAGACTAGCTCCATAATTACAGTAAATCAAGAAATTCTGGTTTTGTGATATTACAATCAGACAAGATTTGCAACAATAATCCTTTGCCGATCTCATTTTTTCTTGGAACAACAGTCCAAAGCCCTTTACCATTTTCTATTACAATATGGCTCCCAAACTGCCTTGTCGGATAGAATCCTTTTTTCTTTAATGCCTTGAGGATATCTTTCCAACCAATTATTGGTAGACTCAAACTGTGACGGTTACCAGATTTGCGCTTTTCTTCTTACTTGACAAATATGATCTGGCCAGCTTTATTGCTTTTTTTGTGTCCTCGACTGCTTCGACCTTTGTCTTGCCCTGACCTCTGGCCTGGGGGATTTCTAGGCATTGCCCAGTGTAAAATTTGCCATCTTTTTTTATAAGAATGCTGTAATTTGACTTTACCATTGGCTTAGTTAGTCGAAGTTGCTATTTAAAATTAGGTTATTGTAAGGCTCTGTAGAAACCATCCCAAAATTATACCATAATTTCTGGTAATTCTGTAGCAATTGTATGCTATCATCCGGTACATCGTCTCCCTGTTCTGTGTTATGACGTACCTTGACATGACGTACTCGCCAAGCATCCTCTTGATGACGGAAAATATTGTCTCTGCCTTGCTTCTTTGATGGTATGTATCCCAGTTGAATCGTCGCTTCATTTTCTTTCTGTGGAATCCCTTTGTCTTGTAGACCTGCAGATTCTCGTATCTTGGGCGGATGATGGTACGTGGTATTCCGAGATCTTCTGTCGTGATGTGGTTCTGCTCCGAATCATAACCACGGTCTGCCACAACTGTACCGACAGGCACTAGCTTGATTGCCCTTTCCAGCAGCGGGACAAAATCGACGCCGTCGTGTCTGTGTCGGTGCCGTATCTTTATTCCACATATGATCTGCCATCTCATGTCTGCAACAATGGATACCTTGACGAATTTCCTTCGTAGTCTGGCACGTTTTGTGTAGTAATAGGATGCTTGTCC
>CAYYBJ010000118.1:0-2126 GCA_964470325.1 uncultured Candidatus Nitrosotenuis sp.
CAGACAAAGGCATTTTGGCCTTGCTGCCTCAAAAACAGAAATTCCATTGCTTGTTCATCTGAGGGGGGATTATTGGAAAGAGATGAAAATGGCAAAAGAAACGCTTTACAGATCACCTCCCAAACGTTTGGCATTGTGGGGATGGGGAAGAATCGCAGACAAATGTTTTGAGCGCGCAGATTTGATCTTGCCAATTTGCAAACACTTGGAAGATAGAACAAAAGAATACTATCCAAAGGGAAACATAGACACAATGTACCAAGGAATCAATCCAGACAACTGGTATCACGTAGAAAGAATGAAACTTGATCATCCATGCGTTGGTTTGCTTCAGAGTGCAGTTATTTGGGAAAAGGCACGAGAGATGCTTACCTTAGAACCAGTATTGAAAAAGATGCCGCATGTCACATTTTACTGGGTTGGTGATGGGCCATATCGAGAACATATTCTCTCAAGGTTGTCCAAGTATGAGAATTTCAGGTGGTTAGGCCACATGCAGTATCCAGATAAAGTTAGAGAATACCTAAGCGAAGTAGACATCTATTTGTTATTGAGTGGAATAGACATGTCTCCTCTAACATTACTTGAAGCACAACTCATGGAGAGGCCGATAATTGCGACAAGAGTAGGTGGCATACCAGAGTTAATGAATGACAATAAGACAGGATTTCTTATAGAAAGAGAGAATCATCAAGATCTAATAGAAAAAATTGATGTATTACTACAGGATGAAGACAAACGCAGAGTAATCGGTAAATCAGGCCGACAGTTTGTCATTGAGAATTTTAATTGGCAAAAAATTGCTGATAACTTTGTGGCGTCACTTAAGAAATATTCATTGATTTAGTATTTCAGAATAGATTCATAGAATTTGATATATTTTGGTAAAATTGTATCCCAGGTCATGTTGTCGACTACAAAATCATACGCCGCATCGGTTAATTTTTTGGCATATTCTTTGTTTTGCAATAAATTGTTGATCTCTTCCAATAGTTTTTCAGGGCTTTCTGGTGGAACTAATATTCCAGTAGTTCCGTTGATAACTAGTTCAGGTATTCCACCCACAGAGGTAGCTATAACCGGCACTTTAAGGTAAAATGCTTCCTTTACAACAGTTGGAAGGCTTTCCATACGGGATGGGATAACTATAATGTCTGAGGATTTTAGAAGCTTCATGGCCTCTTTCCATGGAAGATTAGTGGAATAAACTACTTTGCCTTTTATTTTTGGTTCAATTTGTCTGAGAATATCTATTCCTTTTTCATAACTGTCTCTTCCAATGTATGCTATTTGATTTTCTTTTTTGTCTACATTTCCAAGTTCTTGGAATTTCGTTGTATCTATTGGGCTAGGCATATACATAAAGTCCAAACCAAGTTTTTCTTTGTAGGTTTTTTGTGATGCTTTAGAGTCAGTTGTTAATGCATCTGCCCACTTGAGAACACTTTCTTCTGTAACTCCAGCAATTCCTCCAAGCGCACCAGAATGAAGTGCATTTACTTGGTCGCTGAAAACTCCATGAATTGAAAGTATTCTCTTTTTTGCTCGTGCCATACGCATTGCAAAAGCAGAAGGAACGTTGAATGCGTGAACTATATCATAACTTCCTTTAAAAAAACTTGAAACAGAACTGGTAATTATAAAGCTTGGATTTTTTAGATTCTTTATTGGGATTTTTGGTGGATCTACAAAATCAATCTGGAAACCATGTTTTTGCAGTTGATCTGCAAGCATTGCTGCATGCCCACCTATGCCTCCGGAATATCGAGGAGAAATGAAAAGAAGCTTCAATAATCAAAATTATATTTGTGATTTTAAAAGGTCTTGGATAAGTTTACATCAATGCTTGTGATGCTGCATGTATCATCTGGCTCTTTGCACAGCCAGCTGCAAGCTCATCGCCCTTTCCTCTTCTCATCAATCCACGGTACAAGCCATCTTCTAGCTTGACACCTTCTCTTTGCTCCCATTCTTCTACAGTAATGGAATATTTCTTTTGAATTCTGTCCCTGTACCATTCTGGAATGACATTGAATGCACAGAATGGAATGATTCTAAGGTCTGGTGTCAGATAGTGAATGTCGCATCTTTGCAGTCTTTCTAGGTCTTCATTGTACTTGTCTTGG
>CAYYBJ010000119.1:0-2114 GCA_964470325.1 uncultured Candidatus Nitrosotenuis sp.
TGTTCATGGGCCATAGTCTAGAATTAGCCCGGCGTTACCCAAAACACGCGCTGATTATAGTATGCGATCGCAATATTTAGACCTGATCTATATAGATCCTCTAGATTTTTTGTGAGCTAGGCACGAAACTCTAAAACCTTGCAAAGCTGAGAATCAAGCCTGCGGCAATCAGTGCGTACCACTTGAAGTTGCGCCTATCGGTAAAGACATTTGCCGTGTTCATTTGCTCATCAATTCTAACCGAGGCGCGAATCTTTTTCATCTCAAATCCCTGCCCAATTAGGCCACCAGCCACCAGTGCCATGGCTAGAATGGATGATGCAATCTCCATGATATAATTACACAGTTCCAGTATTTAGTTGTGCGTGAGATTTTCGGATAATTTTTTAATTAGTGGCACTTTTCCGACATTCTATGAAAGAAGTAGGAAAAATCTGGATGAATGGAAAACTAGTGCCATTCCGCGACGCCAAGGTCCATGTCCTAACCCACGCATTACATTATTCTACGGCAGTCTTTGAGGGGATTCGTTGCTACAACACTCCAAAGGGCTCTGCAATATTTCGCTTGCCAGAACATGTTGACAGATTTTTCAGATCTGCAAAACTCTATTCCATGAAGATGGAATACAGCAAAGAACAGATCACAGATGCCATAATAAAAACAGTAAAGGCAAGTACACTAAAGGAATGCTACATCAGACCTTTGGCATATTATGGATACGGTACTATGGGCCTAACCCCCACGCCAAACAAGGTGGACGTATCTATTGCATGTTGGGAGTGGAAGATGGGAGAATCAAAGGCAGGAAAACAGACAGGCGCCAAATGCAAGATTTCTAGCTGGCTGCGAATCGATTCCAGATCCCAACCAATGCAGGCAAAGGCAGCATCAAACTATGCAAATGCCGCACTGGCAAGAGTAGAGGCACTCAAAAACGGATACGATGAGGCAATAATGCTAAACTATCACGGAAAGATAGCTGAAGGCAGTGCAGAAAACATTTTCATAGTAAAGGACGGTCAAATCTACACACCGCCATTAACATCAGGATGTCTTGCAGGAATCACGCGAGACTCTGTCATAAATATAATAGAATCAAATGGCATGGACATTACAGAGCAAGAACTAGAGCGAGATGACTTGTATTCAGCAGACGAAATATTCATGACGGGAACTGCAGCTGAAGTAAAATCAGTTTCCCAAGTAGATGATGTAATCATAGCAGACGGCAAGATGGGCAATATCACAAAATCATTGCAAAAATCATTCATGGATGTAGCCATGGGCAAAGATGAGCGATTCATCCACTGGCTCCAGTACCTCTAAGGTTTTTTACACATTACACTAAGTCATATCATGGACTCTTGTTCAGTTGGTGGAACTACAGACAAGGTTTGTTGGTTTTGTAAAAAGGGTAGACATTCTGAATGCATGAAAGAAATCCCAATCGATGCCATGTCCGACGGCCCACATGACTGTACATTTGACACCAAGATGGTTCCCTGCCAATGTCAGCACTAGGCTACTGGGATGATTATGCAAAGAATCACCTAAACAATTTCAATTACGAAATGGCAAGATTTATCTGAGATCTGGTAACTTCCCTGCAAGTACAAAACATTCTGGAAGTAGGCGGTAGTGCTGGAAACGATCTGAAATTATTTCCAGATGATGCAAATGTCAGCGGTATAGACATTTCAGAGACTGCCCTAAAATAAGCAAGAGAAAATCTGCACAAATTTAGCTTCAAGTTGGGCGACATTACAGAAATACCATTTGAAAATAATTCAGTAGATTTGGTCTTTACGAGAAACTTATTCAACCATATCGATGCAGACCAAATCAAAAAGGCAGTAGATGAGTTATTTCGTGTATCAAAAAAATACATTTTCAACATTGAATTATTCTCAGAAAATGAGCAAAAAATTGCTGAGAACCCACCCACATATGGTAGAGACATGAAAAAGCGCTGGATGGACTACAAGGTAAAGATAATTAGCAATGTGGACATGCATGAGGAATCGACCTCAGAAAGTCCAGATTCACCTTATTGAGAAAACTATAACTATTTGATCTTGGACTCTATTGCTGCAATGTATTTTGCTAAAAAT
>CAYYBJ010000120.1:0-2094 GCA_964470325.1 uncultured Candidatus Nitrosotenuis sp.
GTTTTGGTTTTTGGTGTTGTTTTGGTTTTTGGTTGTTTTGCTTTGGTCGATTATTTTGCGGCTGATTTTTTTGCGACTTTATCATGGAGACAAAATACTTGTGCCATGAAACATCAGTGGTCAGCTCAGGATGAAATGCCACACCTAAGATGTTTCCTTGTTTTACTGCGACTACCTTTTCATTAAATTTGGATACTGTCTGAACATCTTTGCCAATTCCCTCAATGGATGGCGCTCGAATAAACACCCCTCGTGATTTTGAAATTCCAATTGGCTGCGCAGAGATTTCTGCCTCAAACGAGTCACGCTGTCGTCCAAAAGAGTTTCTCTCCACTCGTACATCGAGTAATTCCAATAATGGTTGGTCCATTTTGCCTACGACTCTGTCCTTGGCATTCTTTGATAGTAGAATCAAACCAGCACAAATTCCAAAGACCGGCATTCCTTTTTGGGTTTTATCCTTGATTGTCTTGATTGCGCCATTAACAAGCGACATTTGGCCCATCATGGTGCTCTCACCGCCAGGCAGAATCAATGCATCCAGCTTGGAGATCTCCAAAGGAGTCTTTACTTGGCGTACCACACCGCGGATTCCCGCCTGTCCCAGTGCGGATCTTGTAGCCGCAATGTTTTCTGCAACGTCTCCCTGCATTCCCAAAACTCCAATGTTTACGCTCATGCTGTGCTACCTCGCTCTTGCATTCTTAGCTCCAAGTTCTTTACATCAAGGCCAAGCATGGACTGTCGCTCATCTATCATTCGCTGCGCCTCTTTGACCTTGTCAGCATCCTCCCAGAATGTAGTGGCAAGTACAATTGCCCGTGCTCGCTCTTTGGCATCTTCTGCCTTGAATATTCCAGAACCAACAAAAATTCCATCACAACCCAATGACATCAAATATGCAGCATCTGCAGGTGTTGCAATTCCTCCCGCTGCAAAATTCACAACAGGTAATCGTCCAACTCGAGCAGTCTGCTCCACCAAATCATATGATACTTTGAATTCTCGCGCAATTCGAACCAAGTCCTGATGGTCCCCAGAATCATAAACTGATTTGATTAATCGCAATTCGTCATTTACTTTTTTGATGTGTGTAACTGCCTCTGCAACATTTCCAGTTCCCGGCTCACCCTTGGTTCTAATCATTGCGGCACCTTCCTCTATTCTTCGCAATGCTTCTGCAAGTGATCTTGCGCCATTAACAAAAGGTGTTGTAAAGTCCCATTTCCAAATGTGATGTGTCTCGTCTGCTGGAGTCAAGACCTCGGACTCATCAATCATGTCCACGTTTGTCTCTTCTAGTACACGGGCTTCATAGACATGGCCAATTCTGCACTTTGCCATTACAGGTATGGTTACTGCGTCCATTATTTCCTGGATTACGCGAATGCTTGCAGTCCGTGCAACTCCGCCTGCCTTGCGCACATCTGATGGAAGCTTGTCTAAAACCATCACAGATACTGCGCCTGCCTCTTCAGCTATTTGGGCCTGCTCTACTGTTGTGACATCCATGACAACTCCATTTTTGAGCATGTGCGCAAATCCGCGCTTTAGTGTGGAGGTTCCGCGTACGGTAGAAAATGCACCTACTCGCTCGCTAATCTTTCCCTTTGCGCTTGGCAAGTCACCAGAAAGTGGAATCATAGAGAAAATAGCTGGTTTTGCATATTTATAATACGCGACACAATTGACTCAAAAATCACACAATAGATAATTCAGAGTTGGGATTTTTCATCGCTCGATGAATCATTCGCACAAACAAAAACATTCCCGCAAGTATCACAAAACCAGACACACCAAACATAGCAAAGGTCTGAGGAGTAGATACCATACTCACTATAACATCACCTATTGTTCTAATTATGATAGCAGAGATTATCAAAATCAGCGGAATATGATTAAAGTCCAAAAACCTAATTGACTTTTCCAGTATGGGTGGAATCATGATTGGCATATACAGCATTATTGTAATGCCAATGAATCCAATTGCAATATAGTGAATTGTCAGATCATAGAGCGCAAAGTTTTGCGTCACCCCAGTATGAATCGTACCCAAGAGCAGCCCTGCAAGCAAAAATCCGTAAGCAATTCTTG
>CAYYBJ010000121.1:0-2042 GCA_964470325.1 uncultured Candidatus Nitrosotenuis sp.
TTTCCGCCAGAGACTGCAACGCAAACCAATTCACCATTTTGGATCATGTTGTATTTTGAGATGGTCTTGGCAGCCTTTCTTAGAATGGAATTTGAAAAACACTCTGAGCAAAAATTCTCACCGGAATATTTTCTGGAATAAACTGCAGAATTATCGCATCTGTCGCATTTCATGGATTTGGTGCACCTTCGCCCAAATTTAACTGCCTAGATTGTAAACCAGCCTGATTTCATGTATGATAACGCAATGTTGAGGCCAAACAAGGCAAAGGTAAAGCCATAGATTGTCCACATTGTACGATTTACCATACTATCTGAGAGCTTTTTGTCAATTATGCTATGGATGAACTTACCCCCATCAAGTATTGGCAATGGAAGCATGTTGATTATTCCAATGAAAAATGAGATCATCCACAACCACAGCAAAAACATTGACAGCTCAGGACTCTTCCATTCGATGAAGGCATAGACTGGCTTGTACGATATGGAATTGTCTCGCGTTATCCCAATTAGGCCCTTGGTTGGATCATCAGGCGAAGGCATTATCTCTACTTGATGGTCTATAGTGATGCCATTTCGAAGTACTGTGACTTTTGCAATGTCACCTGGCGCTAGCTTGACTTTGGCAAAGTCCAGCGGTGTCACCACCGGAATATTGTTAATTGACGTTATGACATCATTAATCTGCAGTCCTGCTTTTTCTGCACCACTGTTTGGCATTATTCCCAATATGTTTACTCCATCTGGGGTTTCATAGAATGCACTGCGTATTGGCTCTGGTACGACAATTGCAAAGAACGGGTTTGTCAGCAATATGGCGCCAAGCACAAGCGCAAATATTACATTTGAAGTAGCGCCTGCACCTATTACTCGAAGCTTGGAGATCTTTTTTGCCTTGTTAAATTCCTCGTCGTCTGGCTCTACAAATCCCGCAAACATTGCGATAAAAATGGCAAATCCGCCAGTCTTGATCCTAATTTTTTCCAGCGTTGCAACTATTCCATGCGCACCCTCATGAATTACAAGCACAATTGGAATGGAAAGTAGAAAATACAAAATTGCTGAAGATGAAGTAAGAGTAACGCCTGGAATCAGAACTGTGAGCTCTGAGAATTCTTCGGGCTTGTCAAAGAACTTCATAACATTGTCAATTAAAAACCAAAATCCAAAGCCCATCATGATAAAGCCGGCAACAACACTCACATCGGCAAACACGCGAATTCCTCGCCTTGTTCTGCCCAGCATCTTGGTTAGTGCTACCTGAACCTGTGTGTTCTTGTATGTGAGACTGTACGGCTTTATCTCAAATCCGTGCCTTTCTAGCTTTAGTGCCTTTGTTACACCAAGTATGATTCCCCAAGCCATTAAAACATAGATTATGGCGTTCTGTGATAAAAAATCCAAGTTCAAATTAATTGCTACTTTTTTTAATGACGCCCATTTATCGTTTGCTATGAAGGGAGCAGTGCTAATATCCACATATCCGAACAAAAAGTCAATTCAAAAAATAGCAAACAATCTTGTGCGAGCTAGACTTGTGGCATGTGTAAATGTGACCAAAATTTCCTCGGTGTATTCCTGGCAGGGCAAAATTGAAAATGTTGACGAGTTCCTGGCAGTATTCAAGACAACTCAGAAAAACAAGTCAAAGCTAAAAAAACAAATCAAAGACACACATCCGTACCAAGTCCCAGAGATTGTCGAGCTCACTATATCAGATCTAAACAAGCCGTATCTGCAATGGTTAGTTGATTCAACTATCTAGGTGTCAACTGCGAATCTGAGAAGCGAAAGCATTCCGCCAAGGCCGGACACTTGGAGGCCAATATCCGTTGAGGAATCCAATGCATAAACTGTAACTCCTTTGGATTCTGCATCATTTAGGAATTGTATAATTTGGTCTTCATCATGTGTTTGGATTATTTTTTCAGAGAAAACCAGAGATTCCACTGCACCAAGCTCGTTTGCCTTTTTTGTTTCCTCAAAGCCCATGGTGAACTTTTTGCTCTTGTGGTTTGCCCGAATCATTACCTCTTCTAGTAT
>CAYYBJ010000122.1:0-2037 GCA_964470325.1 uncultured Candidatus Nitrosotenuis sp.
TTGCACAATTATTGGGCGAGCTTGGAGTGGAATCCGATGTGATTCGAAACGACAAGATAACACTGGACCAAATCAGACAAAAAAATTATGATGCAATAATAATCTCGCCAGGCCCTGGCACCCCAGAAGACAAGAGATACTTTGGAATCTGCTCCAATGTGATTAGAGAGCTAGGTCCAAAGACACCAATTCTTGGAATTTGCCTAGGACATCAGGGAATTATACACGAATTTGGGGGCAAAGTAGTCAATGCAGGCTGCGCAAGACACGGAAAAACAAGCCAGATCAAGCATTATTCTGATTCATTATTTTCTGGCGTGCAAAATCCTTTTCGTGCTACAAGATATCATTCTCTGGTTGGTGATAAAACAATCATACCAGATGTCCTAAAAATAACAGCAATAGCAGAAGATGATGGGGAAGTAATGGGAGTATCACACAAAGATTACTTAATAGAAGGTGTACAATTTCACCCCGAATCCATTCTTACCACAGAAGGCAAAAAAATTCTGCAAAACTTTATCGACAAGGTGAAAAAATGCTAGAAAACTATATCGCAAGACTAGAAGTCGGCACAAACCTAAAGCCAGATGAAATGCACAAGGCAATGGAATTACTGCTCACTGAAGGAACACCAGATCAAATCAAGGCAATCTTTTTGCAGCATTTGGCAAACAAGGGCGAAACAGACGATGAACTGCTTGCCATGCTGACAAAAATGGAAGAACATGGCATACATATTTCCCCAAAATACCGAGGAACAATAATTGACGTATGCGGAACAGGCGGCGACAAGCTACAGACGTTTAACATTTCTACGACTGCAGCATTTGTTATTGCATCATGTCGTGGAATAGTTGCAAAGCACGGCAACCGTTCTTCCTCTGGAATATCAGGCAGTGCGGACATCTTTGAATATTTTGGGTATGATTTGAACATGGATCCTCAAAAAACAACTAGCATAATAGAAAAACACAGAATTGCATTTTTGTTTGCACAGCGATTCCACCCTGCAATGAAAAATGTGGCAGCTGCTCGAAAATTACTCCAATCCAGAACCGCGTTTAATCTACTAGGGCCATTGTGCAATCCCGCACGCGTAAAACACCAGCTAATCGGCGTCTTTTCTGAGGAGTATCTGGAGCGAATAGTCAATATCCTACAACGAAGGGGTGCGCAAAACGTCATGACTGTACACTCACAAGACGGACTAGATGAGCTATCAACCACATCAAAGAACAAGATCTGCTTTTTGCGAGAGGGCAACATTAGCCAAATGATAATTGATCCACAAAAATTTGGATTACATTCTGCAACAATCAAGGATTTCCAGATATCAACCAAGCAAGAGGCAATCCAGGCCTTTGTATCGGTACTAAACGGAACAGCAAGCCAAGAAAGAATAGAAATCGTTGCGCTAAATTCTGCAGCTGGCCTAGTAGTTGGAAATGTAGCAAAAGACCTAGAGGAAGGACTGCAATTATCCCTAGAATCAATCAAATCGGGCGATGCATTTTCTCATTTTGAGAATTTCGTCAAAGACTGTGGCGATTACACCAAGCTAAAGGAGATCACGCCATGAACACACTGCAGAAACTATTTGACAATTCACACAAGGCAATCTCAGATGGCACATACGAGATAACTGAAACCATTCCAAAATCAAGTATTGATCTGATTCAATCCATACAGGAAAATAAGCATGCATCGCTAATTACCGAAGTAAAATTCTCATCACCATCTCTAGGAAAAATCAGAAAAATATCCGACCCCGTATCTATTGCACAATCAATGATAGAGGGTGGTGCCAAAGCACTATCTGTTCTGACACAGCCGTACCTCTTTGAGGGCTCGCCGCAATATTTCATGCAAATCAGAAAACAAGTCAAGATTCCAATGCTAATGAAGGATATTGTGGTAGATAAGGTGCAAATTGATGCGGCAAGAAAAATTGGCGCAGATTACATGTTGCTAATACAGTCATTATTTGACCTGGGATTTCTCAAGGAAATCGACGAATACATTGACTATGGACAC
>CAYYBJ010000123.1:0-1975 GCA_964470325.1 uncultured Candidatus Nitrosotenuis sp.
ACGTCCACTTTTCTTGTTTTTTCCGATATTGATTGGTGCTCTAGTTTAGCAAGAACTGCCCAGATCTTTTTGTTCAATAATTTATCACATCATACATTGGATAATAGTTTTTGAAATTTGTTAATTCAATTATATTTGGCTGACAAATCATCACAAAAGTTGGCAAATCGTACACACATGGATATAGTAGAAGACATTATTGGATTAGATAATACTATGAGGTTTGCCGCAATCATAGACTTGCAGGGAAACATTCTAGAATCCATAATGAAGCAGGGCAAGACCTCACTTAAATCCCAAAAAGAAGAAGAGCATTTTTGCAAGCAAGTGGCTCAGAGGCGCAAGATGAGACAGGAATTTGACAAAACTCTTGGCAAAGTCAGATACGTCCAAGTAGAACGCGAAAAGGTCACCCAGATGGTAATCTATCCAAAAAGAAAAACAGTTTATTTCACACTAGAACCCAAAGTCGGCGCGGTAAAGAAGATGACTATTGTAAACAAGGTCAAAAAACTAACTGCCAACCTCTAGTTTTCATTTTGCACACACCGAATGTTACAATCGGATTATGTGGTATCATATCATGGATGCGCATCATGTTGTGGCTATTATGGGCGCAATAGTTGCTCTGTCGGTATTTGTCCCGCTCTTAATTGGGTATATCTTGGATTAAAATTATAATACAGAATTTTTACATTCACACAATGAAGATCCTAGTTGATGAAATGGATGACGGCTGGGATGACAAGCTTCGTAGCCTTGGTTATGAGGCATATTCAGTCAAAAAGCTAATCACAGAAGGCAAAAAGCTACACACCGATTATTCCGTTATCAATTACGCCAAGGAAAATGGCATGATACTAATCACGCGAGATACAGAAAGCGGGCAGGCTTGCGCAGAAAACAATCTGCCGTGCATACTAATTGACAATAATGAAATCTTCAAGATTATAGTAGAGAAGCTAAAGAATTTCTAGAATATTTTTAAGTATGATGCCCTGGTGTAATGTGATGGGATTTCTAAAAAAACTCAAAGACACCGCTGAAAAAGGAGTAGAAATCGGCACCGACCTTGGCAAAAAAGGAATTGAGAAAGGAGCCGAGCTTGGAACCAGGGCATACGATGAAGGAAAAAAGGCAGCTGAAAAAGGCAGAAACAAGGCACGACAAGACAAGTAATTATTTTACCACACTATGCCATATACTATGAACAGCTGCGACAGACGTGTCAGATCATATCAAAACGGCAAGACTTTTGATCAGTGTAAGCAAATAGCAGAGGCGCTAAATCCCGACTTTAAGAAAATGATTGCAGCAAACGGCAAGGTTCTCTGGTCTGAAATCCTAGAAAAAGTGGATCATGATGAGTTAATTTACAAGCTAACCCTAAAGTATCTGCGACGAGACGGATACGACATTGGCAACTGGAAGATCCCCGAAGTAAAATCTAGCTAATCTTGCAGCTCCAGCCACTGGATCTGATCTTTTTTGCCATAATTATTGGCGTTACCACCAATAATGGTATGGATATTGCAATGAATATTGTCTGCAACTGAGTTATTGCTATTGTAAATACAAGCGCACTTGATGTAGAGACAAAAAGCGAGACAAACGTTCCTGCACAAGTCGGGCATGCAACAAACAAGCCAGTGGCAGCTGCCACACTTCCCATTCCAGCTCCCTTTCGCAATATGGAAAATGCGTTTACTGCAATTGCTGCATTTAGGCCTACCAGATAAGACACGGCAATCTGCAAAATCAGGTTTATTGGTATGATTTGCATTCCAATATGGTCAGTCAGATACGCCAAAATCTTTGGCACATAGCCAATTTCCCCACAACACGGGGAAATCTGTGCAGATGGAATTTGGACATTATAGTGGTATGAAAAGGTCACATCAGGCTGGTACACCAGAATTCCGGATGTTAGTGCAAAAAATATTCCACATCCAAGTGCAGTTGCGGTAAAGATTTT
>CAYYBJ010000124.1:0-1840 GCA_964470325.1 uncultured Candidatus Nitrosotenuis sp.
TGAAAATCTCGCTACGTTTTTAATTCAAAGTGCGACTCTACGGTATAATGGATGCACTAGACAAGGAAATTCTAAACGAAATCCAGTGGTCCTTTCCATTAGTAACCCAACCGTATTTGGCGCTGGCAGAAAAATTCAAAATTTCACACGATGAGATGAAAAAAAGAATTACAAATCTCAAGTCCGTCGGCGTCTTGCGACAGCTATCTGCAATATTTGACACAAGACGCTTGGGATACAAGAGTTCACTTGTTGCAATGGCGATACAACCAGACAAGCTAGACTATGTAGCAAACCAAATCAACCGACACCCAGGTGTTTCCCACAATTATGAGCGAAACCACGAATACAATCTCTGGTTTACACTTGCAACGCCTCCTGGTTCTGATCTAAAAACCGAGGTAGACAAGTTCTCAAAGTTGCCTGGAATTCTCAAAGTAAGGTTGCTTCCAACAATCAAACTCTTCAAAATTGGTGTCAAGCTAGACATGGTCGATGACAAGAAAAAAGAGGTCGCACCAACAGAGGAAAAGAAAAAAATCAACGAGATAAAATTCACGCCAAATGAAGACGACAAGGAATTCATCAGGCAGCTCCAAAAAGACCTACCTGTAATTGATAGGCCATTCCTTCCAGCAGCAAAATCGCTAAACATGACTGAAGAGCAGGTCTTTGAAAGATTATCATATTATGAGGGAATTGGAGTTATGCGAAGATATGCTGCCATTCTGCGACACCGCGATGCAGGCTTTGTTGCAAACGGCATGATTGTTTGGCGTGTCCCAGAAGACCAAATTGAACCAGTTGGCGCAAAGCTTGGAGCATTTCCGCAAATCAGCCATTGCTACCAGAGACCTGTATATGCTGATTGGCCATACAACGTCTTTTCCATGGTTCACTGCAAGTCCATTCCAGAGGCAGAGGAAATGGCAAAGGACATTCAAAAACACATCAATGTTGCTGACTACAAAATCTTGTTTAGCTCACGCGAATTCAAAAAGACACGTGTTGAATATTTCACGGAAAGCGAATTTACAATAGAAGAGCCAATCACTGCAAAGATTTAGAGCCAAATATCTTGATGTGATTGTATGCACCAAACGCAAAGAGAATCCACTTCCACGCAAAAAACAGGTTTGCCAGACTGCTTGCAGAGAATATCTCCAGGCATCGCTCTATTAGAAATATTATGTCTGCTAGTGCCATGCATATGATGCCAAGTGTTACTGTAATCCACAAAAAGTTCACCTCGTCCCTAAAAAACAAAACAACTGCAACAAATGCTGGAACAAAAATCATCGAGTCCAAAAATGGATAGACTAGGTTTATTTCAGTTTCTGCATTGTCAGTTGCTGGCTTTTGTGAAATAAATACATGCTTGGCGCAATAAAGCTTGCAGAAATTATTATTCCAAGTATTATGATTTTTTTGTAATCTTGTTTTTTCTGGGTCTTAGATAAAATATCATAAAGCCAAAGTACAGAAAATAGCTGGAATAATAGAGATAGTCCGTCAAATACGAATTGTTGTTTTCTGTCACATATTCTGAATTGTAGTAATATGTAAGATCCACTGCATACCATACTATGGAGCCTGCCAAAAACAAAATCCACGCAATGGAATGGTTTCCAGTAATACCGTGACGCGCAACAAGTATTGCGGAAAATACTATGACAATTGGCGATACCGCAATAAAGAAAATGTCCGTTGGATAGATGCTGTCTTGAACTAGGGGATAGTTTTCCTGCTGGAAAACGTTTGCCAAAAAATAGACAAAGCCCATTATTCCAAGGCACACAAAGAGCGCACTTTTTTGTGATATACGTCTAGTTTGCAGCAT
>CAYYBJ010000125.1:0-1831 GCA_964470325.1 uncultured Candidatus Nitrosotenuis sp.
AGTGGCACTGTGGAGTTTGACTTTCCAAGATCTGCACAAAGCAAGCATCTTTGCTTAACTGACTATTTTGGTGAAAATGATTTGGTTGCATTCCAGGCAGTAACTGTTGGAAATAAGGTCCAAGAAGTAATTGACAAATGGAATAAAGAAGACCGCTATACTGATGCATATTATCTGCACGGCTTGGCAGTGGAAACTGCAGAGGCAATGGCTGAGCTGATAAACCAGAAAATCAGGGACGAGTTGAAAATTAGCGGTAAACGTGGTTTGCGATATTCGTGGGGCTATCCAAGCTGCCCTGATGTATCACAGCATCACCTAGTCTGGAAATTATTAGATCCTGCAAAATCAGGCATGACGTTAACCGAGGCAGGCCAAATCATTCCAGAACAATCAACTGCAGCTATTGTAGTGCATCACCCAGACGCAGAATATTTTGTCTTGTAGAAGAATCATCACTTTGAATTAAATTAATCAGATTTTTGATCTGATACAAGTAAAAAATTCATGCAACAACTAAACAACCTACTGCGAGGAGCCACATTCTTCCAGCATGCCGGCGTATCCATAGTTTACGTTTTCATGCCAATTTTGGCACAATCCCTGACTAGCAACATCTTTGAAGTTGGACTGACGATTGCATCATTCTTTTTGGCACAGATCCTATCCAGCTTGTACTTTGGCAGAATCTCTGATGTTAGAGGTGTGAGAGTGACATTCATTCGAATTGGCTTTGTCAGCTGTGCCATAATGTTTGGCCTGCACTATATTGCGGATAATTCATTTTACCTGTTTTTGGTAAGACTTGGTGCAGGTATTGCTAGCGGCATGATGGTGCCTGCAATGCTTGCCTACACCTATGAATCTGGAAAAGACAAGTCCAAAGTAGCATCTGTAATATCATTTCATGCCCTTGGATGGCTGGCAGGAATTGTAGCTGCCGGCATTGCAAATAATGAAAAGACGATATTTTTGATTAGCGCTGGCCTGTTCTTGTCAGGCCTTGCATTTTCTAGCAAAATGCCAAACTATACCATGCCAAAGGAGGTCGAGCCAGGCGCCACAAAAAAGGTAATTGTGCGCAACAAATATCTTTTCTTATCATTATTGTTGCGCCACATTGGGGCAACATCGGTTTGGACCATACTACCCCTGGTGCTGACGCAGGCATTTGGCGCCAAGCTGTATGAGGTATCTATTGTGTATGTTGCAAACACGGCATCATCGTTTATTCTGATGAATATGATGGGAACCAAGATTCACACAAAAAATGTCACAAAATTCAAGATCGGGATTGGCCTTACAGTGTTTGTCTTTGCTGGAATGGCTGTAATGAATTCCTGGTGGATGGCAATTCCGTTTATGGGACTAGTTGGCGTTACCTGGGCGTTTTTGTATATTGGTGGAAGCATTCACCTAATGGAGAATAATCCAAAGTCGACTTCGACTGGGGTGTTCAATTCTACCATATCTATAGCAAATGTGATAGGCCCTGTGATTGCCGGAAGCATTGCGTTTTGGTACGACTATCATTCGGTGATGTATTTTGCAGTTGGAATTTGTGTGGTTGCGTTTTTGATTTCATTGAAAATCAGAAAGTGAAATGCACGTAAACAATTGTGTTTTTAATGAATTGGAGAATTGAAGTGGTTTTGTCAATAGTCAAATGAGATATTTTTTGTAATGTGTGGGGTCAGACACACCTTACGAACAAAATGGGGGCAAAATAGTGTGAATTATTGCTCACTTGAACCATTAGCCTGTGTACACCAAAATCTACTGTAATTGATACTCTCAATGCACAGCTTCAGATAAATCAGAGAAAATATCA
>CAYYBJ010000126.1:0-1772 GCA_964470325.1 uncultured Candidatus Nitrosotenuis sp.
GATGCGAAAGGACATAAATCCTATCGACTAATGGGCGCGTGACCCAGTAGAACTGATTTGTGTCCCACAAATGCGCATTGGCGCATGGATAAGAGAGGTGTTCTCTCATGGTTCTACGCTTGGGGTCACGCCAGTCCTATTCTATCAGGTAAACCGAAACTGGTCCGAACACATTTCCATTTGGATTAATTCTGATTTGGAGTTCCTGATCCTCTGGAATTGTAATTTTGCGCTGGCCTAAATATTCCCAGGTATAGTATTTGCCAACGTCGCCGTGTTCAATTCCCTTTAGCTCAAAGTCTTCCGCAAATGAAAACGACGGGCCCTTTAGAGCAATGGATAATGTTTGGGGACTGTCCCCGTTTGGAACAAATCTAAACTCGTATTCTCCCTGATTGACAAAAAATGTGTCAGAAAAAATTCCATCTTGGTATTGCTTTGGATCAGCTAGTCTTGCATGATAGATTTGCTCACGTCCCGAGCTTCCAGAAGGAGCAGTCAAAATCAGACCGAACACAACAGCTATTGCAATTCCAATCAATCCAAGACCGATGATGTTTTTCTTTTTCACAAAACTCTAGCTATTGCAATTCCTATTAAAATTTGCAAAAAACAACAAAAAGAGATGTTTTAGAGCTTTAATGCTTCTTTGAGGCCCTTATACCTATTTCGGATGGTAACTTCTGTTACGCCTGCTGCTTGGGCAATGTCTTTTTGTGTCTTGTTTTCGCCAAGCATCACGCAAGCCAAGTACAAAGCAGCTGCCGCAAGACCCATTGGATCCTTTCCAGCAGAGACTTCGATTCGGCTTGCTTCCTTTAGGAATTCAAGTGCCTTTCTCTTTGTCTTTTCAGACAAGTCAGCAATGCTTGCAATTCTTGCGACTCCCTTGATTGGATCGACTACTGGCATTTTTAGGTCCAGCTCTCGAAGGAGCAATCTGTAACATCGAGCTACGTCTTTTCGCTTGATGTTGATGCCGTTTGCCACATCAGTCAGAGTTCTTGGGGTCTCTGTGTTTCTGCATGCTGCATATAGAGCAGCAGCTACTAGTCCCGGAATTGAGCGTCCTCTAACAAGCCCTTTGTCGAGTGCCTTTCTGTAAATGTACGCAGTCTTTTCAATTACTGCATCAGAAAGTGCCAGCTTGTCCTTGAGTCTGTCAAGCTCCGAAAACGCCTGTCTAAAGTTCCTATCCACTGGTTCGTGGACCTGACTTCGTGAGTCCCAAGTTCTAAGTCTTTCAATGGTGCTCTTCATCGAAGATGTTAGTGGTTTTCCAGATGCGTCCTTGTCGGCTTGGCCGATAATTGTTGCAAGACCCATGTCGTGCATGGCAAGTGAAGTTGGTGTACCTGTTCGAGTTCGGTTTTCTCCTTCTTCTTTAGAAAAGGAACGCCACTCTGGTCCTTCTTCCTCAACTCGTTCTGTTGCAACAAATCCGCACGTGTTACAAAACATCTCGCCTGTGCTACCATCGGTTAGCATTGCGCCTTTTGCGCAACGGGGGCAACGGTCGTTATTTCGTGCTGTTTGTGTCATAAGGTGTAATCCATTTTTAGATTCTATATATAAACATTACACAAAACTTATCTATGAATAGTCTTGCGAAAATCGATTTCCAAGGCCTCTTGTGACTGGAATAGAAACACTGGCTACAAACCATCCATATGGGTTATGCTACAGAATGAATTTCGTACCTTTGCAAAATAAAAAAAGGTGATTATAATTTAACTGCCCCCAACATGTAATCTATTAACAGATCAAACAAA
>CAYYBJ010000127.1:0-1718 GCA_964470325.1 uncultured Candidatus Nitrosotenuis sp.
CAGATACCACGAGTCAAAATCCAGAATGGAAAAGACTGCTCAAAATCTCAAATCTCAGAAAAAAGCATTAACCGTAGATGATATGATTCGACTATACGAATCTGATGGCGTCACACCGGATTATCTCAAAGAATATGATGTTATATCGGAAATTCCGGACAGTTTCTACAGCAAATTATCCGAGCTGCACCAGTCTGAGAAGAAAAAGGCGACTGAAGAGTTTGACTTGGCAGGAATTGCAGAGACTGATCTGCTATTTTACAAAGATGATCCTATCAAGTTTGACGCCAAAGTACTCAAGGTAATCAAGGGCAAATTTGTCGTACTGGATAGGACCTCATTTTATGCAAGAGGCGGGGGACAGGAGCCAGACCACGGCAAGATTGGCGGCCAAGACGTAGTTGATGTCACTAAACATGCAAATGTAGTGGTGCATGAAATCAAGGGCACTGCTCCAAAAGAAGGAAGCACCATACCCTGCGAAATAGACCCCATCAGACGAATCAGCATAACAAAACACCACACCAGTACCCATGTAGTCAATTCATCTGCAAGAAATGTTTTGGGCTCTTGGGTCTGGCAACATTCTGCATTCAAGGACAGAGACTATGGAAGAATAGACATTACGCATCATTCGGGTCTGACAGACGAAGAGGTAAGAAAAATCGAAGGCTTTGCAAATGGAATAATTCAGAAAAACTATCCAGTTACCATACAAGAATATGAGCGTGGCCAGGCTGAGCAGAAATTCGGCTTTAGGATATACCAAGGCGGAGTCGTGCCCGTAAAGGCAGTAAGAATTGTTCGAATTGAGGATTTTGATGTGGAAGCTTGTGGTGGGACACACGTGAAAAGAACTGGTGAGCTTGGCTTGATCAAAATTACAAAGAGTGAGAGAATCCAAGATGGAGTAATTCGATTAGAGTTTGTTTCCGGTCAAGCAGCAATTGACTTTGTTCAAAAACAAGAAGGCGATATAATGTCAATAATAAAATCACTAGGAACAAACCGTGAAAAATTACTAAAGTCATTTGAGCATGCAATGACGGACTCGGAAGCTGCCAAGAAAAAACTAAAGCAACTAATCAAAAGAACTAGCACTACATCTGCAAAGGAGGCAATAGAGTCTGCCAAGGTTTTTGGTCCTGTCAAATTCTATCACACCATAGAAGAAGAGATGGATGATGAATTCCACATTGCAGTTGGCGATGAGGCGATCAAGGCAGACCCAACCCTAATCTATTGCGCATTAATTGTCAAGGATTCTGGAATTAGAATAATCGTGTTTGCTGGAGAAAAGGCAAGCTTCAAGGCAGGAGATCTGGTCAAAGAAATATCGTCCAAGCTTGGCGGCTCTGGTGGAGGCGATGCAAGATTTGGTCAGGGTGGTGGCAAGGACGTATCAAAATTATCAGATGCTCTCAGTCATGCAGAATTTTTAATCAAAAAGACAGTGAACGTATGATTCCCTGGAATGACATTGAGGTAAAATGGCGAACCAAGTGGGCACAAGACAAGGAATTTGAGATAGAACCAGACACAAGACAAAAAAAATTCATTACAGTTGCATATCCATATCCCAATTCTCCGCAACACATCGGCCACGGCAGAACCTACACATTGGCTGATGTCCATGCACGATTTTTGCGCATGAATGGGTACAACACTCTATTTCCAATGGGATTCCACTATACCGGCACGCCTATTTTGGGCATGGC
>CAYYBJ010000128.1:0-1715 GCA_964470325.1 uncultured Candidatus Nitrosotenuis sp.
ATAATAATCAAAAAATAGAGTTTACTGGCCTTTTACCTTTAGTAGTTCTTGGTGTGTGTAGGTATCATATGGAGACTTGAATGTCCTTGATTTGAAATTCCATTTGAAATATGGATGACCATCACATAACTTGTCTCCACATACACTATTTCCCATCCATTTTGAGATCTTGTGTCTTTGCAATTCCTTGCCAGATGCCTTTTTTGCCTCAGCTACTTGGCCTGACTCAAAAGCAGTAATTATTGTCGCAGACAACAATACGCTGATTGCAATTAATGCTACTAATCTGAGCATGTTTTGGCTGGATGAAGATGGATTAATTAATCCACCCATTTATTTGATATTTCAGAATTCGAATTTAGAAATAAAGAATTTTAATTGTGTGGGGCACTCTTGCCTATTCGCTTTACAGTCTTGAGGTGTGTTCCTTCCTCGCATAGCTTATCACCGCAGACCTTCTTTGACCACTTGCTGAACTTATGTTTTGGCGATTCTTTGGAAGTCTTTGCATCTGCTTGTTGGTCAGATGATATTCCAAGTACCAGAACACTGGCCAGTAGCACACTTATTGCCACAAGACCTAGAATTTTGCCTGCCATGTTCTGCATGTGATTTAGTGCCTAATTAATTGATCTTTTTTATATATTTCAAAATTCGAATTTGGAAAGATTGTTTATTTGTGCCTGGATTTTAGGGCATCAGTAATCATCTTTTTGTGATGCGGTAGGGTCTTGCTTGGAAGATTGGTAAAAAACCCATAGTTATCACTTTGAAAGTCTGTCTTGATTTTACCCTTTAATGGTACAACTAGGAATCCATGAGACACGTCGTGTCGGAATTTGTTTAGGCTTTCATACACCCCAATGAATTTTTTGATTTTCACATCAAGTCCTAACTCTTCTTTTGCGGATCTGTTGATGGCATTGTGCAAGGTTTCATCTTTGTGAACCATACTGCCGGGCAGATGCCAGTATCCCTTGTATGGATTCCTAGTTCTCCTAGTTAGCAGTACTGCATCACCATTTAGAATAATCAAGTCAACGCAGGAAAAGGCAAAATATTTTCTAAAACTATGGTATTCTTTTTCGGGTGCTTTTCTGACTTTGGTCATGTTGTGGTGTAATATCCCCCTTTCTTTTTGGAGTAAAACTGGGCTAAATTAACCAATTCTGGTGTCTGGAAATTCAAAATTTGCCAAATTTTTAGCCAATTCTGCAAATTAGTAGAATTTGCAAAATCATTCGTAAATGCTCAACCCCCCGATATGATGGAGAAGTTTACTCGTGTGATGATTTTTTCAAAAATGAACAAAATTGGTGGGGGTTTAACGTTTGTGCGTAACTAATGCAGCCAATCACCAAAACACCCCCATTGCCCAGATCAAGACCTCAAAACGATTTTTAATACGAGTAAAAGCTAAACCCCTGGTTTTTTGGGATTTTTTCGGTGTTTTTGTTGTTTTTTTTCTGATCCGGTACAATATCCCAAATGGAGTTTAATGGAGGTTTTTGGCAAAAGGCGTTTGTGCGTAAAATTAGAAATGTTGATTATTTAAAGCTCGAATTCGGGTTTTGTGATCAGCATATGTCTATTTATGCTAAAATGGAAAATAATGGTAAATTTTGGCAAAAGCATGACCCCATCATAACTAGACAGTTTTTGGAATCATGCAATCGCCAGATAACTTGCAACCAGACAACTTTTGGAACATCATG
>CAYYBJ010000129.1:0-1709 GCA_964470325.1 uncultured Candidatus Nitrosotenuis sp.
TGAAAAATTCTTTTTCTTGTTCTGTTAGGTGAAATCTGCTTCCTACTGCCTTGCATTGTGCTAGGTTTTTGGTTTGGCTGACCTGAAGTCTTGACCATCTGTTATTTTCCAGCTTGAATGCACCAGAGCCTTTTTGGGCCAAAAATATTGTGTTTGTTGTAGGCCTGCTAATCACGCCAAGAACTGGAACCTTGTTTTGCACTAGTGCAATCATTATTGTAAATTCGCCAGTCCTGTTCACAAAGTCGCTTGTGCCATCAAGCGGATCTATTATCCAAATTTTTTCTTGGTCAAGCCTCGATGCATCATCAATGTCTTCCTCTGATAAAATATGGTGACCAGATGATGCCAGGGTCTGCTTGATTACGTCGTTGCTTTGCAAGTCCGCCTTTGTAATTGGCGAATCATCGTCCTTGAGGTGCGAGGTAAATTCCTCCCTGTAGATATTCATCACAGCCTTGCTTGCCTTTATTGCCGCATCCAAGGCAAGATGGGCTTGGCTGAGGGGATTTGAAAATGGTAGATTATCGGACATGTTACTGTGCTAACTCTGGCTTGAGAGTCCATGCAATTCCAAGCGCTACAAATGGAATTGAGATAAAGCCCAAAATCTGAATCAATGAGTAAAATTGCGGCGTTGCCTCTTCTGACACATTAAACAGAAACGGCATTGGTATGGCAACTGCAAACCAAATTGCTGATAGCAAGATGAGAGTCTTTGCACGTCTTTTCTTTAGGGATTCCAATATTTTGTCATCAATTCTTTGGTATTAAATTGATTTACTTTAGGGACTCGCCGCCATCAAGTGGCAAAATAGCCCCAGTAGCCCAAGGTGAGTCTTCCTCTGATGCAAAATACAGAGCAGCCTTTGCAACGTCTTCTACAGTTCCAAACCTACCAATGGGATAGGCAAAATTCATCATGTCTCTAGTAGCAGGAGCCGAGAGAAATTCAGATGTCATATCAGTTTCCACCACCCCTGGACAAATACAGTTTACGCGAATCTTGTTTTTTGCATATTCCAAAGCCCAACATTTGGTCAGCAAAACCAAGGCTGCCTTTGATGCGGAATATGCATCGGCATTGAAATTCTCATATGCCTTCAAACCCGCAGACGATGCGATATTGATTATTGCGCCGCCATTTTTTTGCAAATGTGGTATGGAATATTTTGTGGCATAAAATGCACCGTTAAGATTTACATCCAAAACATCCCTCCATTCCGAATCAGAGATTTCATGGAGCAGCTTTATTTTGGGAAAAACTCCAGCATTGTTTACTAAAATATCCAGCCTGCCAAACTCCTCAACTGTTTTATTAATGAATTTCTCAACGTCAGATTCTTTTCTAATATCAGCTTGTATGGCAAATGCTCCAAGCTCCTTTGCAGTCTCATCCAGCTTGGCCTTATCTTTTCCAGAAATTGCAATGCTTGCACCATTATTAGCAAATTCCTTTGCAATGGCTTTACCAATTCCTCTGCTTCCGCCAGTGACTATGGCAACTTTACCTGAGAGCTTCATTTATTGTCTGGGATCACTCCAGCTAATATTGCTGTTTGAAAAATCTAGGCAAAAATAATTTTATTATATGCAGTTCTTTGATGTAAAAATTAACACTAAATCTTAAATAAGACAAATTCCTACATTAAACGATGCGAAAGGACATAAATCCTATCGACTAATGGGCGCGTGACCCAGTAGAACTG
>CAYYBJ010000130.1:0-1697 GCA_964470325.1 uncultured Candidatus Nitrosotenuis sp.
TCTCGCCAATGCTCTCAACACTATCCATCCTACAGTTTGCAGATGTGGATTCAGAACAAGCAATGTTGGGCTATGGAATAGGCGTAATACTACTAAATCTGGGCATGTATTTTGTGGCTCCAGCAATAATACTATTGCAACTCAAAAAGCATCTAAAATAGCAAAAAACGCGATCAATTTATTCCGGATATTCTAAAGCATTCAATCCATGCAAGGTCTTCTTTTCATAGGCTTGACTTTGTTGCTAGTGTTGCCAATCGTTGTACAAGAGGTATATTCAGAATCAAAAGAGCAGGACAAGAAAAAGGGATTTTTCTCAAATCTTGGTGATTCAATCAAATCTGCAACAAAGGAAAAAATCGACGGATTTACATCAAAGACAAAAGAGCAGCTAAGCAATATTGGCACCAAGCTCAAGTCTGGCCTTGACAGCTTCAAGTCATCAACTAGTGCAAAAATAAACGGAGTATCAGAAAAAACACTAGCCGAAATTGAAAAAGCAAAAAAGACCGGTGATGAAAAAATAGTAAAGCAGGCAAGGCAAAAAGGAATTGATCAGCTAACAAAAATCCAGCGAGATGCGACTGACTATCTGGAAGGACAGAAAAGAAAACTTCCATCCGAAACACGATTCATTATAGATGCAATTACTACGAATATCAAGGCCTCAATAGATGAAAAAATAAGGATGATCAAGATGGCGTCAGAATATGTCAGATAAAGTTTTATTTACTTGTATTGGTAAGTGTTTTTGCTGGAGGCGAGAGTTAGTATGGTGAACATGATCATGACTAAATTGTCGACTGAACGTTGAGCTACGGAAGGCCGTTTTTTGTAAATATAATAATGATAATCTTTGTAATCCAAGGGATAATTGCATTGGCAATACTTGGACTTGTTTCGTCGCTTTTTGCAGGCGCTCCACCGTATGTGATGTTGCAATTGAGCGCACTTCTTGGAATACTCTATGCAATTGCAATAACTGTGGCATTGGTTAACTTTGCAATGGCATATCTGGCGTATAGAGGAAAGAGTTGGGGACGCTGGGTAATTGTAGGGCTGACAATTTTGACACTAATAGGAAGCGTATTGAATATTTCAGACTATAGTCAGTACACTGGCGTATTTCCGCTTGCTGAAACATTGGTTGGTCTAGCAGTTGCTATGACGATAATGGCCATAGTTGTTCTATATGGAATGTTTAGAAAGGATGTCAGAGATTACTTTAGCAGCTCAAAAGTGTCTGTGTAAATGAAACACCTATTCTTGTATTTGGCAATAATTGGAATCTCAAATGTACGTGTTAGTTACGTTCCTACTTTGTATGCATTAGAGGAAAATGGAATAATTAAGGTGCCATACGTGACAAGAGTATCAAGCGCATGCAGATCTATTACGATGTTGTGATCGTCAAGTTGCGCAAAGTCAGGGTTTGATTTTTTGCAGAAAAAGATTTTCTTCAACGGGGAGCGCATGAACGGGTCCAGCCTCACCAGCAGCGCCATCTTTGTCTTGTCAAGAGCGGTCAGCTTCTGACGACTGTCCTCCTAGTCTTGCCCGCGATGACAAACCCGGCCTCTTTCCACTACATTCAGGCATGGTTGACTTCTGGTTTATATCCAGTCTATTATCACTGAGCTATCAAACAATTATAAATTCTTTCCATAAACTTAGCATCGCATGATAATAAATAGAAT
>CAYYBJ010000131.1:0-1551 GCA_964470325.1 uncultured Candidatus Nitrosotenuis sp.
ACTCGGGCGGGCGGAAAAGTTTGCCAAACAAAAACACAAAGTACAATGACAAGCGCAAATACCCAGATGACAAACTAAAGTAACTGATTTATCATTTCAACCAGCCAAGGACAAGGCAGACTTTGTGTTTATCCAACACATGCTATCTAGTCTGAATGAAAAGGGTCAGGCGGCAATTGTGTGCTCACAGGGAATTTTGTTTCGGGGCGGTGAGGAACAAATGATTCGAGAGGGGATGATAACTGATGATGTCATTGAGGTAATAATTGCACTACCAGAGGGCGTACTGAGTTATGATCAATTCCTAAAAAAATTTGCAAAAGTGTTGAATCTTACAAATTATTTGGTTAGTAATTGAGCAAATTAATCAATAGCGTATAATTTAAGATATGTTTAAGTTTCACAATGTGATCTTCTTGATGTGCTGGCCTATGAATTATACCTAAAAAACAAGGCAAGTGATTCAAGGCCCAAAGGAACTGGAAAACCAATAAAAAAAATCTATATTAGTGCAGGATCAATAGAACTGGACCCAAATTCCCCAGAAAATTACGGCTCTGAGAAAAAACTCAAGACCTCATTAATTCAGGATCTTCTCTCGATGCCGCTTGACACTGCCAGCGCAGAAAAACTCAATCTTCCAGATCATAGAACCGGCTCTGCAGCAAAAAATCCATACGTCGAGTTGTTCGGCTTGTTTAAAATATCAAAGAAATCAAAGAGCGTAGAAATCTCAATTGGTAAATCGCCCAAGTTCAGTGCCGCTTTGGATATTGATTCAGGTTCTGAGCAATTCAATACTAGCGGAGACGTGAAATTATTATTGGATAAAACAAATTATTCGATAGGAGACAAGCCATTATTTGATCAATACGTCGACTCTAAAATCATAAAGGATGATGGGACTGTAAACAAATCCATATTTGAAAAAATCTGCAAAAAAATTTTTGAACAAATAAAGCTAAACAAAGAACTAATCGGAGAAACAACAAGTGCAAAAACATTCTTCTCTCTATTTGTAATTCCATCAAAAGACAAGATAAAATTCAACAGTTCCGCCGAACCATCACAAACTGAATTTTGTGATTCCTTTGGAAACAAAGCAGGCCGGTATGCAAACAACCCTACCCAGACTGCCAAGTTTCTTTCCTATGACGATCCTGCATTTCCAATAAACTGCACAAAGGGTGAAGAATTTTACAAAAACCTCGGCATCGGAGATGAGAGCCTATCAAAAATCAATCTGCCCAACAAGAACATCTTTAACATTGCTGGTCTTTTGTGGCTCTTTATAGACATAAAAAACAAGACTACATTTGAAGAGACAAATCAGGGAATCTATTCGCAATTATACCGAAATTATATTGTACTCAAAAAAGACACAGACAAAGACAACTCGCAGATAAAGATAGTTTGCTTTAAAAAAAATCAGGCAAAAATCGAGGTACTGCTTGACGAAAACATGACAATGCAACGAATGCGTTCCATCTTTGAACAGACTCCAGAAAACCCGCCACCGGTGTCATTTGAAATCCTAATCCAGTCAACTAA
>CAYYBJ010000132.1:0-1509 GCA_964470325.1 uncultured Candidatus Nitrosotenuis sp.
CTGGCTTGTGGCACGGCAGACCTCATCCCAGAATATTCCGTCTGTAGTTTTTAGTATGTTTCGCTTTGTGATAGCTACAAACTTTTTCATATTGTAATTTTTTGCCCAGTTTATTGCAGAATTTATGAATCTGCGACATCCGGGACGTGTAATCTTTCGTATGGCAATTGCTGCATCTTCGGTTAGTTGTACTTCAATTCCTGTGTAGAGGCCTTCAGTTGCCTCTCTAAAGCAGACAAAATCCAAGTCATGGTTTGGGGTGATTCTCTTGTAGGTCTTGATTGGTCTAATGTTGGAGTATAGCTCAAATTTCTGTCGTAGTGTCACTGCAACGCTTCGAGGTGCACCTGGCTTTGGTATTGTAGTAGTTGGGCCCTTAAAGCACGCATCAGTGCTTTCCAGCAGTTTCATTGTATTTTCAGGAATGTAGGTTGGGTCTTTTTCGCCGTTTTTCTGCCACTGCTCCGAGCCTGCATCAGCTAGTACCAGTTCAACTTGACTGTTGCATTCTTTTAGAACCTTGATCATAGAATCCACTACTTCGGGTCCTATTCCGTCTCCTTTGATCACAGTTGCTTTTTTGCCCAAATTCAGTTTTGTTGGGCAAAATTTGATTATTTAACTCTTCAAAAGAAAACTACATTAGCTGATTTTTCCAAAATCATACAACAATGATAATTGTGCAACTATCTGACATTCACGTAGGTTCGCAGTTCAAGGAAGAAACATTTGAGCAGGTAATAGAAGAGGTAAATGAGCTCAAGCCGGACGCAGTAATACTCACAGGTGATCTCACCAATGAAGGCCTATCCAAGGAATATGAAAAATGCAGGACTCTCATATCTAGACTGGAAACCAAAAAAATCATCGCGCTGCCTGGCAACCATGATTATCGAAACACTGGTTATCTATTATTCAAAAAGCATTTTCCATTTGAGACAGTAAATGACTTGGGCGACGGAGTTGTAGTGATAACAATAGGAACTGCGCGACCAGACAGGGACGAAGGCGAAGTGGGATATCGCCAGAATCTGTGGCTAGAGAGAACCATGAAAAAATACGAAAACAAGACCAAGATCTTGGCAATGCACCACCATTTGGTTGGAATTCCAGACACTGGCTCTGCCAGAGTGGAGGTAATTGATGCAGGCGATGTACTTAGAACTATTTTGGCAACCAAGGTCAATCTGGTGTTGTGCGGCCACAAGCACAGGCCATGGATTTGGAATTTCAAGGGATTATCCATAGTAAATGCAGGGACTGCATCATCGGAGCGAGTCCGAGGATTGTTTGAAAATACCTACAATATCATTACCATCAAAAACAAGAAAATTCACGTCGACCTCAAAATTGTCGGCGGCAAAAAAATCCCACTGGAAAGCATCGTCGAGCATTACATCCGTTCTGGCGAAGAATAACGGCTGAATTTATTTACGGATTGACATTTTGAGACCTTGAGCGGGGGTCGCCTAGCCTGGTAGGGCGTGGGATTGCTAATCCCATGTCCGC